>JAPPGB010000114.1:25007-45826 GCA_028821475.1 Spirochaetaceae bacterium | reverse complement strand
GGGGGCGCCGGCGCCGGTTGCTCGCCGGCATGCGGTGCGCCGTGCGCCGCGGACCGTCGCGAGGTGTCCGCGGGGAGCGCGAGGTTGCTCCGGTTGAACGTGGCGCCCGCCACCCAGGCCTCGGCCTCGCGCAGGCGGCGGTGCAGGTCGTGGTGCTTGGCCACCGCGTTGCCGGGGTAGGGCACGTAGCGCAACGGCTCGCGCGTCACCGCCCCCTCCCGCACCTGCCAATCGACCGCCGCCCCGGCGAGGTCGCCGGCATCCCCGCGGCATACGTCGAAGCTGCGCGTGACCCGCACCACCACCGGCATCGCGCACCGCTCCGACGCCGCGAACGCCGCTTCCACCAGCTCCAGACCGGCGCGCGGCGTGGCCGGTTCCACCATCGGCAGCTCCAGCAGGTCGGCCAGGGCGCGCGTATCCTGGTCGTTCTGCGAACCGTACGCGCCGGGGTCGTCGCCGAGGACGATCACCAGCCCGGCGGTCAGCGGCGTCAGGTTCAGCGCCATCAGCGGGTCCACCATCACGTTCATGCCGACGCTCTTGGTGCACACCAGCGAGCGCCGGCCGCCGAGGTTGGCGCCGATCGCCACCTCCAGGGCGACCCGCTCGTTGGCCGACCACTCCAGGTGGCAGCCGGCCCCGGCGCCGGCGCGCCGCCACTCGACCAGCGCCGCCAAGGTCGCCGAGCTCGGCGATCCGGGATAGCCGGTCACGCAGCCGACGCCGGCACGCGCCGCGCCGTACGCCAGCGCCTGCCCGCCGGTAACGGTGCTCGGTATGTGCATGGTCCGAACAGGCCGGCCGGCGGGCGATGCCTGAGCAACCACTTCTGCCGTCTTCCTGATCGCGGATTGACTGTGCTGACTCACTCGTTTCTCCTCCGTCGCCGCACGCGTCGCGTACCTCCCGCCTCCGCTCAGGTCGCGGCCGCGTGCCCGGACCCGCGGCCCGCCCGCGGCCCGCCGCGTGCCGTGCAACGCGGGTACTATATCGGGCGCACCGCACGGTGCCAGCAAATGGCAGAGTCGTTGGAGGACGGCGCGGGTGTCTGGGACCGCGTCGCCCAACCGCCGGGTGCGCCGGGTGCCCCGGCAGCCACACCCGGACCGCACGCCATCGTCGGGCGGACGCGGCAGCGGACGGCGCGCGGCGGCCGGGCAGCACGGGCGGAACCCGGCCGCGCCCCGGGGCGACGCTCGAATGCAGCGGAGTTTCGCCACCGGCCTCTGATGGAGTACAACGGCCGGATTCCGTTATTTCCGTCACTTCCGGCGCCTTCCGGCTCGGTACGGCTTGGCGCTTGGCGCCAAGTGTGGTTAAGCTGCGCCGATGCCTAAGCCTGAGGCGGTCAACTGGGGCATTCTGGGGCCGGGCCGCATTGCCGTGAAGTTCGCCATCGGCCTGCGTGACGCGGCCGGGGCGCGGCTGGTCGCCGTGGGCTCGCGCTCCGCGGAGCGCGCCGCGCGGTTCGCGGCCGAATATGGGGCGGCGCGCGCACATGCCGGATACGAGGCGCTGGCGGCCGATCCGGACGTGCACGCCGTGTACGTGGCCACGCCCCATCCGCAGCACGCCGCCGCCTGCCGGCTGTGCCTGGAGGCGGGCAAGCACGTGCTGTGCGAGAAGCCGCTCACCGTCAACGCCGCCGAGGCGCGCGCCGTCGCCGCCTGCGCCCGCGAGCACGGCGTCCTGCTCATGGAAGGCATGTGGACCCGCTTCATACCGGCGACGGCGGCACTGCGAGCACTCATCGACGCGGGAGAGATCGGCGAGCCGCACGTCGTGCACGCCGACATCGGATTCGCCAGCGCGCCCGACCCGGCCAGCCGCCTGTTCGCTCCGGAGCTGGCCGGCGGCGCCCTGCTCGACCTGGGCGTCTACTGTGTTTCGTTCGCGTCGATGCTGCTCGGCACGCCGAGCGGGGTCGCGGCGGCCGCCCACCTCGGCGCCACCGGCGTCGACGAGCGCACCGCGGTATCCTTGAGGTACCCGGGTGGCGCGGTCGCCGCGCTCACCTGCTCGCTCACCACCCGTTCGCCGCACTTGGCAAGCGTGGTGGGCAGCGGCGGCTACGTGATCGTGGGCCCGCGGTTCTGGCGCAGCGAACGGCTCATCGTGCACCGCGGCGACGCGGCCCCGGATGAGCGCCGCTACCCGCACACCGGCAACGGCTTCAACTACGAGGCCGAACACTTCATGGAGCTGATCCGGGCCGGCGCCACCGACTCGCGGGTGATGCCCCTCGCCGAGTCGATCGCCATCAGCGAAACGCTCGACGCGGCGCGGCGCGCCATCGGCGTACGGTATCCTTTCGAGACGGAAGAAGAGGCATGATCTACCAGCAGATAGACGGATTGGACAAACCGCTCGCGCGCGTGATTCAGGGCACCATCATGCTCAGCCGCGACCGGCTCGAGGAAGGCTTCGAACTCCTCGACGGCGTGTTCGAGCACGGCGGAACCACGTTCGACACGGCGCACGGCTACGGAGGCGGCGACGCCGACCGCGTGCTCGGCCTGTGGATGGAGGCGCGCGGCAACCGCGACCGGGTGGTGATCGTCGGCAAGGGCTGCCACCACAACGTGGACCGCCGGCGGGTCACGCCGTATGATCTTGCGTCTGACCTGATGGACACCCTCGCGCGCCTGCGTAGCGATCACGTCGACCTGTACCTGCTGCACCGCGACGACCCGAGCCTGCCGGTGGGGCCGATCATGGACGCCCTGGCCGATCACCAGGAGGCGGGCCGGATCCGCGCCTTCGGCGGCTCCAACTGGAGCCCGCGGCGCATTCAGGAGGCCAACGCCTACGCCGAGGAACACGGCCTGCCGCCGATGCGCGCGAGCAGCCCCAACTTCAGCCTGGCGGTGCAGCGCCGGGAGCCGTGGGCGGAGTGCCTGTCGATCAGCGGCCCGGACGGCGCCCAGGACCGCGACTGGTACCGGCTCACCCGCATGCCGCTGCTGGTATGGTCCAGTCTGGCCGGGGGCTTCTTCTCCGGCGCCCTGCGCCGCGACAACCTGGACACGTTTACCGACTACTACATGAGACTGAGTGCCGAGACCTACGGCACGGAAGACAACTTTCGCCGCTACGACGCCGCCAACGCGATTGCCGGCGCACGCGGCCTGAGCGTGGCCACGGTAGCACTGGCCTATCTGTTCGGCACCGGGATGAACGTGTTTCCCCTGGTGGGGGCGCGCACCGTCGAGGAATTCGCCGCGAGCACGCGCGCCGCCGAGCTGGACCTGTCGGCGGAGGAGATGGCGGCGTTGGAACTGCGGTCCGCGTAACAAGGAAGCCGCGAAGGTGGGTATGGAGATGAATCCCGACATTTTGCACGAGAGCGAAGGAATGATCGACGCCGGCATCGATGCGGGATCCGGCAACGGACGGACGCCGGCCGGCGAACTGGGGGCGCCCGTGGACAACCCGAACGGCACCGGCGCCGCCGCCACGCCGATGTCGGTGGAAGAGCTGAGCGAGTGGATCGAGTCGTTCGAGTACGTGATCCGCAGCGGCGGCCCCGCCGGCGCGCACTTCCTGCTCGGCGAGCTGCAACGCTACGCCCACCAACGCGGCATGGCGATGCCGTTTTCCGCCAACACCCCTTACGTGAACACGATTCCGCGCTCGCAGCAGCCGGCGTTCCCCGGCCGGCGCGAGATCGAGCGCCGCATCAAGTCGATTATCCGCTGGAACGCCATGGCGATGGTGGTGCGCGCCAACAAGGCCTCCGACAACATCGGCGGCCACATCTCCTCGTTCGCCTCCGGCGCCACCCTGATCGAGGTCGCCCAGAACCACTTCCTGCGCGGCCCCGCGGCGCCCGGCGGCGGCGACATCGTCTACTTCCAGGGCCACTCGGCGCCCGGCATGTACGCCCGCGCCTACCTGGAGGGCCGCCTCAGCGAGCGGCAACTGGAGAACTTCCGCCGCGAACTCGGCGAAGGCGGCGGGCTGTCCTCCTATCCCCACCCGTGGCTGATGCCCGGGTTCTGGTTCTCGCCGTCGGTGTCGATGGGGCTGACGCCGATCATGTCGATCTACCAGGCGCGCTTCAACCGCTACCTGCACGACCGCCGGCTGCACGATACCTCGGCACAGAAGGTGTGGGCGTTCCTGGGCGACGGCGAGATGGACGAGCCGGAATCGCTCGGTTCGATCACGCTCGCCGCGCGCGAGAAGCTGGACAACCTGATCTGGGTGATCAACTGCAACCTGCAGCGGCTCGACGGGCCGGTGCGCGGCAACGGCAAGATCATCCAGGAACTGGAGGCGGCGTTCCGCGGCGCCGGCTGGAACGTGATCAAGGTGATCTGGGGCGACGACTGGGATCCGCTGCTGGAGAGTGACATCGACGGCGTCCTGGTGCGGCGCATGAACGAGACGGTCGACGGCCAGTACCAGAAGTACACGGTGGCCAGCGGCGACTATATCCGCACCGACTTCTTCGGCGCCGATCCGCGGCTGCTGGAGATGGTCAGGAACCACTCCGACGACCAGCTCCGCAAGCTCCGGCGCGGCGGGCACGACCCGGAGAAGGTGTTCGCCGCCTACCAGGCCGCGGTGCAGCATCGCGGCGCCCCCACCGTGATCCTGGCGCAAACCATCAAGGGCTACGGCCTCGGCGAAGGCGGCGAGGGCAAGAACGTGACCCACCAGCAGAAGAAGCTGAACGAGGACGAACTCGCCACCTTCCGCACCCGCTTCGGCATCCCGATCTCGGACGACCAGGTGGCCAAGGCGCCGTTCTACCGGCCGCCCGAAGACAGCGAGGAGATGCAGTACCTGCACCGGCAGCGGCACGCCCTCGGCGGCTACCTGCCGCACCGCGAGCCGCAGGCGCCGCCGCTGCCGCCGCCGCCGGAGGCACTGTTCGAGGAGTTCTACGCCGGCACCGACGAGCGCGAGGTATCGACCACCATGGTGTTCGTGCGCATCCTGTCCAAGCTGCTGCGCGACAAGGGGCTGGGCAAGCTGCTGGCGCCCATCGTGCCGGACGAGGCGCGCACCTTCGGCATGGAGGCGCTGTTCCGCCAGGTGGGCATCTACAGCAGTCTCGGCCAGTTGTACGAGCCGGTCGACCGCGAGAACCTGCTCTACTACCGCGAGGCCACCGACGGCCAGGTGCTGGAGGAGGGCATCACCGAGGCGGGCTCGTTCTCCAGCTTCATCGCCGCCGGCACCGCCTACGCCACCCACGGCATCAACGTCATCCCGTTCTACATCTTCTACTCGATGTTCGGCTTCCAGCGCGTGGGCGACCTGATCTGGGCGGCCGGCGACATGCGCGCCAAGGGGTTCTTCCTCGGCGGCACCGCCGGGCGCACCACCCTGAACGGGGAAGGCCTGCAGCACCAGGACGGCCACAGCCACGTCGCCGCCCTGAGCATCCCCAACCTGAAGGCGTACGATCCGGCCTACGCGTTCGAGCTGGCGGTGATCATCCGCGACGGCATCGAGCGCATGTTCGTGCGGCAGGAGAGCCTGTTCTACTACCTGACGGTGATGAACGAAAACTACGCCATGCCGGCGATGCCGGAGGGTGCCGAGGAGGGCATCCTGCGCGGCATCTACCGGCTCGCGCACTCGTCTGCCGGCGAGGACAAGCCGCGCGCGCACCTGCTCGGCAGCGGCACCATCCTGAACGAGGCGCGCGCCGCCGCCGAGTTGCTGGCAGGCTACGGCGTCGCCGCGGACGTGTGGAGCGTGACCAGCTACAAGGAGCTGTACAACGACATCAACGAGGTGGAGCGCTGGAACGTGCTGCATCCCGGCGAGCAGCGGCAGAGCTACCTGCAGCAGGCGTTCGCCAGCGAGCGCGGCGTGTGCGTGGCGGCGTCCGACTACCTGAAGATCCTGCCGCGCGCGCTGGCGCCGCACCTGCCGGGGCCGCTGGTGGCGCTGGGCACCGACGGCTTCGGGCGCAGCGAAACCCGCGAGGCGCTACGCGACTTCTTCCAGGTCGACGCCCGTCACATCACCGCGTCCGCGTTGGGCGCCCTGGCCGATGCCGGCGAAGTGGAACAGGCGCTGGTCGAGAAGGCGATCGCCGACCTGAGCATCGAAGCCGACGCGCCGAGCACACTCACCCGTTAGCGCCTTACACAATGCTAACGGTTACCTGTTGAAACGCTAAAGGGCGCCCTCCACCTTCGAGGCATCTCATTCGTCTCGAAGGAGGACGGCTCTTGTATCACTGGTCCGATAAAGCCGGCCGGCGAGCGATGTCTGGGCATCGGTTTTCATCGTCTTCGTTGTCACGGAGTGACCGTACAGGCTCATCTCTGTTCGCGCGCGCCGCCGCCCTGCTGGCGGTGCTGGCGTATCTGGCGGGCGGCACCACGGCGATGGCCAGGGGCTCCGGCGAGGACGCCGGCGGCGCCTGGTCGTTCATTGTGAGCGAGGAGTCCGACGATCCGATGCTGCCCGGCATCAACCCGCTCGAGGTAAAGGGCAACATCGTCACCGCCGGCAGCTCCACCGTGTTCCCGCTGTCCGAGCGCATGGTGGAGCGGTTCAAGGATGAAGGCTTCCCCGGCAACATCAGCGTCGACAGCATCGGCACCGGCGCCGGCTTCGAGCGGTTCTGCTCCAGCGGCGAAACCGACGTCTCCAACGCCAGCCGGGCGATCAACGGCGCCGAGGTGACCAACTGCCAGGCCATCGGTCGCGAGCCGATCGAGATGCGCGTCGGCACCGACGCCCTCGCCGTGGTGGTCAGCAAGGACAACACCTTCGCCGACAACGTCAGCATGGAGCAACTCCACGCCCTGTTCAGCACCGCCACCACCTGGAGCGACGTCAACCCCGACTGGCCCGACGAGCCGATCCAGCGCTTCATTCCCGGCACCGACAGCGGCACCTTCGACTACTTCGTGGAAGAGGTGTTCGAAAAGGACGAAGAGCCGATCCTGAGCGCCGGCAACCTGCAGATGAGCGAGGACGACAACATCCTGGTGCAGGGCGTGCTCGGCGGCCCCTACTCGGTGGGCTTCTTCGGCTACGCCTACTACACCGAGAACGCGGACAAGCTGCACGTGCTCGACATCGACGGCGTCGAGGCGAGCACGGAGAGCGTCGACGATGCCTCCTACCCGCTCGCCCGCCCGATGTTCATCTACACCACCGCGGACATCATGACCGAGAAGCCGCAGGTGGCCGCGTTCGTGGCCTTCTACCTGACCTACGTCAACGAGGAAGTGGTGGACGTGGGCTACTTCCCGGCCAACCAGGCCACGCTCGACGCCGCCAAGCAGGCCTGGCTCGCCGCCGTGGCCGCCAGCAGCAGCTACTAGCGTCCGCGGACTCAAGTTCCCTTGCCGTTCGACCGGGTAGTGACCGTGTGCGACGACGCCCGCGAGCGCTGCCCGGCGCGGGGTGTCAGCGCCACCGCAGCTTCCCCGACCCCGCCAGGGCCACCGGCACCCCCGACCAGGTCCGTGCCGCCTTCCGCTCCACCCGCAACCAACTCGCCCACCTGCGCCGCCCACCTGCGCCGACGTCACCGGCGAGCGCCCGTCATCGCGGCGGTAGTCAGGTCACCACGAAAGAGCGAGCCCGTGCTTCAACCGGCGGCGAGCGCTGCCTCCAATTCGGCAGATACGCTGATCTGCATGAACCGATCTGCCGGATACAGGTAATCCTCGCCGCTTTCGTCGATTATCCGAGTGTCGCCCATTGCGCAGGCAGCATCATCTTCGATCACGCGGTAGATCTTGTGTCTCTCGAGCGACGCGCGGTAGTCCGAGTTGTCGATACACACCACATACTGGTGATGCGCTTCTCTGTTCGGCTCTTCCATTGCCTCAGTCCAGATATCGCTTGCGCTTGTATTCGACCTTACCAACTCCGTGGCCCTCATACCAGTGAAGTTCGGCGATCCGATAGTCCCCGTTGCGCAGCCGAATCGTCGCGGTCCCCTTCAGCTTCCTCCAGTTGGCTTGGCCGTAGACTCGGTTAAGTCGCCGCCACCACCAGCCCCGGTGCGGCGGCCACGCCGACGTGGGTCACCACGCCGCCGGACATCTCGTTGACCATAATCGAGCCGGTGGCCGCGAACACGAGCGCGAAGGTGCCCACCACCTCCGCCAGCAGCGCATCGGGACGGTAATCAGACTGCACGGGGATATCCTTTGGCCCCGTAGGGTCCGCGGACGCGCTTAGGGTTGTGTTAGGCCACCATTAGGGTTGTGTGATTGCACCGCGGGAGGCGACGGCGTGCGGCTGTCGACGCGGGCCGGCGGCCGTGGTATCAGTGACCACCGATGCCGACCCAGCCGAACATCCTGATCCTGCTCGCCGACCAGCTCCGTTACGACGCGCTGAGCTGCAACGGCGCCCCGGTGTGCCGGACGCCCGCCATGGACGCGGTGGGCGCGGCCGGGGTGCGCTTCACCGGCGCTTTTACGCCGATCGCGCTGTGCACGCCGGCGCGCGCCTCGCTGCTGACCGGGCGCTATCCGCACAACCACCTGCAACTGTCCAACATGGGCAACTTCAACGGCGTGTTCGACGACCGGCTCATCGGTCAGCCCACGCTGCTGTCCCGCCTCGCCGCCGCCGGCTACCGGATCGGCTACGCCGGCAAGTGGCACCTGCCGCGCGAGGGCGACGGCGCGCTGTGGGGGGTGGAGCGCTGGCACGCGCCCGCCGAGTGGTCCGGCCCCCTGGCGCGAGACGGCTACGACTTCGCCCGCGACGAGGTGCAGCGCCTGGAGTGGGGCGGGGCGGCGCCGTTCGCCGGGCGCAACAGCCTGCCCGCCGCGCAGACCCAGGAGGCATGGACCGCGGACCGCGCAATCGAGATGGTGGACGCGTTCGGAGGCGGCGACGCCCCCTTCCTGGTGTTCGCCTCCTTCTTCGGGCCGCACTTCCCGTACGCCGTCCCGGAGCCGTGGGACACCAAGTACGATCCCGCCGACGTCCCGCGCCCGGACAACTTCGATGAGCGGTTCGCCGGCAAGCCGCTCATCCAGCAGAAGGAACTGCTGCGCTGGAATGCGGCCCACCTGACCTGGCCCGACTGGCAGCGCGTTATCGCCGCCTACTGGGGCTACTGCAGCTTCGTCGACCACCAGGTGGGCCGCGTGCTGGAAGCCCTGGTACGCTGCGGACGGCGCGGCGACACCATCGTGGTGGTGACCGCCGACCACGGCGACATGCTCGGCAGCCACCGGCTGTTCAACAAGGGCTTCCACATGTACGAGGAGACCCACCGCGTGCCGCTGCTGCTCGCCGGCCCCGGCATCCAACGCGGCGCCATCACCGATGCGTTCGCCAACCTGGTCGACCTGGCCCCCACGCTGCTGGAGCTGGCCGCGGCCGAACCGCTGGCCGGCGCCGACGGGCGCTCCCTGGCGCCGCTGCTCGCCGGGCGCACGCCCGCCGACTGGCCCGACGACGTGTTCGCCGAGTTCCACGGCTACGAGACCACCCTGTACAGCGCGCGCATGATCCGCACCGCCGACTGGAAGTACGTCTACAACCCCGCCACCGAGGACGAACTCTACGACCTGCGCTCCGATCCCGGCGAGCTGCACAACCTGGCCGGCTTGGTCGCCTTCGGCCACGTCCTGCGCCGCATGAAGGAACGCCTCGTCGCCCGCATGCGCGCCACCGGCGACGGCCTGGCGTCCGAAAACGCCTGGCAGGCCAACTCCTACGACCTGTTCCTCTCCGCCCGCGAACGCTGACCGTGTCCTTGGTGAGCGAGGGGTTGGGCCTGCGCCACGCCAGTCCACAGCAGACCACAGCAGCCACAGCAGCGTGCCCGCATTGACAGGCGGCAGCCGCGTAGTAAAGATTGCTTTGAAGCGCGAGTTCCGCGCTGGTCCAATCATCGACCGAAGGAGGTAGTGGACATGAGACACTATTCAGCAAGAGCAGCGCTTGTTGCGCTGCTCGTCATTCCATTGGCAACAGTTGCGTTGTGGGCAACAGGCGAAGAGGAGGCCGCCGCCGCATCGGACATCGACACCGTGCCGGTGTACGGCGGCAACCTGAACATGGCGCAGCGCCAGGGCGCCTCGCCGCTCGATCCGATCGACGGCGCCCGCGACAGCGTGGCATTCGGCTCGTTCTACGACCTCGCCTACGTGGTCGACTATCTGAAGGGCCCGCGCGGCACCGGCGAGGAAGCGTACCCCAACTTCTGGTTCATCGACATCAAGAAGCAGATGCCGCAGTTGCTCGCATCGTGGGAGTTTCCGGACATTGAGAGCGCGGTGTTCCGCGTCCGCCAGGGGGTGCACTGGTGGCGGGCCGAGGACGTGGCACGTCCCAACCCGGCGCTGGCCGACTACTACGGCACGGAGCTGACCGCTCAGGACCTGGTGGACCGCTGGAACGCCGACGCGGCGGTCGTGGGCGCTGCCGCGGCCGACCGGGATTGGCAATGGAGCGTGCGTGCGGACGATCCCTGGGTCATCGACGTCAAGTTCCCGGAGCCGGACGCCACCAGTTGGTTCGTCGTCACCCTGAGCCGCATAAGCTGGTCGCATCCGGCGATGCACAACACCGAGGGCGTCAATCCCAGCGACTGGCAGGATGCGCTCGGCACCGGTCCGTGGATCCCGACCGACCACGTACCCGGCGTGACCACCAAGCTGAAGAAGAACCCCGCCTATTGGGACGTCGACCCGTTCATTCCGGAAAACAGCGTGCCCTACCTGGACACCAAGTCGATGACTCCAACCGCTGACGACCCGGCGATCACCATTGCGGCGCTGCGCAGCGGCCAGCTCGACGTGTTCGGGTTTCACGGCCTGCAGCCGGAGGACGTGTCGTCGCTGGAGCGCACCAACCCCGAGCTGGGACACGTCCCGCAGGGGGCGCTGCTGCGCGGCTTCAACGTGAACCTCAACATCGCCGATTCGCCGTGGGCCGACAAGCGCGTGCGCTACGCGGCGATGCTGGCGGTCAACCACCAGGAGATGGTGGACTCGTTCTACTACGGGCTCGCCTACCCGGGCGGTTACCCCGCGCAGTCGCTGCACGGCGACAACTACATCGGCCCCGACGAACTGAAGGCGATGGGCCGCGACGACCTGGCGGAGCTGTACGAGTACCACCCGGACAAGGCGCGCGCACTGCTCGCCGAGGCCGGCTACCCGGACGGCTTCGACACCACCATCCTGGCGATGCACTCGGTGTCGGAGGATGTCGAGCTGTTCGCCGGCTACCTGCGCGAAGTCGGCATCAACGCGGAACTGGACCTGATGGAGTCGGCGGCCTACTACTCCGCCTCGCTCGGGCCCGACCCCGACCCGCGCTTCACCGGGCTCACCTTCATCGACGCCGGAGCGCCGCAGATCGGCCTGATGGGCACGATGAACTTCCACCACGACCCGCGCGCGTCGCTGGTGTGGTACGGCAACCCGCTCGGTGACAACGTCACGCCGGAGAACCGGGCGGCGGCGGAGCGGCAGATGGAGCTGATCGACGCCGCCAAGACCGCGGAAGACCCCGCGACCTACCGCGAATTGTGGACCGAGCTGTACCTGCACACCCTGGAGGAAGCGTGGCACATCGCGGGCGTCACGGTGGAACAGCACATCTACTGGCAGCCGTGGGTGAAGGGTTTCGGCGGCGCCGTCGGCGACCTGATCTCGCAGGCCAACCTCAGCAAGTGGTGGTGGGTCGACTGCGACGCCAAGCTGTCGAGCAACGGACGCGCCTGTAACGACTGACACCCGGTTGTGAGCGAATAACAAGAGGCTGGGCCGATTCGGCCCGGCCTCTTCTTTCTGGAAGTCATGCACGCGTACATCCTGCGGCGGTTGCTGCTGATCGTTCCCACCCTGCTGATCATCACCCTGATCGTGTTCGCCGGGTTGCGCTTCATTCCCGGCGATGCGGTGGACATCATGGTGACGCTCACCCCATACAAGACCGGCGACGAGGATCCGCGCATCGTGCTGCGCCGCGAGCTGGGGCTGGATCTGCCGATCCACCTCCAGTACGCGCGCTGGATGTCCGGCGTGCTGCGCGGCGACCTGGGCACATCGTTCTGGTCCAAGCTGCCGGTCACGGAGCAGATCGTGATCGGGCTGCCGGTCTCCCTGGAGGTGGGCTCGCTGGCCCTGGTGTTCTCGCTGCTGATCGCGCTGCCGGTGGCAATCTATTCCGGCATCCGGCCGGACAGCGTCACCGACCACGTGCTGCGCGCCATCGCCATCGCCTTCATCTGCGTGCCGAGCTTCTGGATCGGCACCATGGTGCTGATCTATCCGCCGATCTGGTGGGGATGGGCGCCGCGCCTGAGTTGGATCCCGTTCCACGCCAACCCGGTCGCGCACACCATCATGGTGGTGATCCCGGCGTTCATCCTCGGCATGTGGCTGTCCGGAATCACCATGCGGCTGACGCGCAACATGATGCTGGAAGTGCTGCGCCAGGACTACATCAGGACCGCCTGGGCGAAGGGGCTGCGCGAGCGGCTCGTGATCGTGCGCCACGCGCTCAAGAACGCGCTCATCCCGGTACTCACCATGGTCGGCCTGCAGCTCCCGGTGCTGGTGGGCGGCGCGGTGGTGGTGGAGTCGATCTTCAACCTGCCCGGCGTCGGCGGCATCATGGTGCAGGCAATGGAGAAGCGCGACTACGCGATCGTCTCCGGCCTCAACCTGATCGCCGCCACCTTCGTGCTGTTCGTGAACCTCGTCATCGACGTCAGCTACGCGTGGCTCGATCCGCGCATCCGCTACCAATAGTGGCATCAACCTACGAACCCGAGCAGGCGGTCACGGCGGCCGCGGCGCGACGCGGAATCGCCGTCCTGTTCGGGAGGCTGTTCAAGGAGAAACCGCACGGCGCCGCCGGCATGATCGTGGTGCTGGTGTTCTTCCTGACCGGGGTGTTCGCCGACCAGTTGGCCCCGTACGACTACGCCGACCAGGACGTCCCGCGCCGCCTGGAGGGGCCGTCCGCGGAGTTCTGGCTCGGCACCGACCAGTTCGGGCGCGACTCGCTGAGCCGCATCATCCACGGCGCCCGTATCTCGATGGTGGTCGGCCTGCTGGCGAGCGCGTTCACGGTCCTCACCGCCACCCTGCTCGGCGTGGTCTCCGGCTACTGGGGCGGCACGTTCGACTTGGTGCTGCAGCGGTTCGTGGACGCGGTGATGAGCTTCCCGTGGCTGTTCCTGGTGCTGACCGCGATGCTGCTGCTGGGTCCGAGCATCCTGTCGATCGCGGTGGTGATCGGCGTGCCGTGGGGCATCGCCAACGTGCGCACCATCCGCAGCGTGGTGCTGAGCGTGAGGGAACACGCCTACGTGGAGGCGGCGCGCGCCACCGGCGCCCGGCCGTGGCGCATCCTGGCGCAGCACGTGCTGCCGCAGACCGTCGCCCCGAACATCATCCTGTTCACCGTCACGCTCGGCTCGGCGATCATCGGCGAGGCGACGGTGAGCTTCCTGGGGTTCGGGATTCCGCCGCCGCAGCCGACCTGGGGCGGCATGCTCAGCGCCGAGGGCCGCAAGTACATGGAGATAGCGCCGGCGCTGGCCCTGTGGCCCGGAATGTGCCTGGCGTTCGTGGTGTTCGCCATCAACATCTTCGGCGACGCCCTGCGCGACCTGCTCGACCCCCGCCTGCGCGGCGGCGCCGGGCGCTTCGGCTGAGCCCGACACCACCGGCCCGTGCCGCCATTGCGCGACCGGCCGCGGACACGCTGCTCAAGCACCCGTATCCCGATCCACCACCCCCGCGCGCAGCGTACCGCAACGTCCGGCCGGCATCATCTGCCGGCCGGCACGCGGTTCACGGTCAGGCCGGGGCGCCTCCTCCGAACGGGTGCCAGTCCTGACAGATGCGCCGAACCGCGTCGACCGCGGCTGCCCGCGGCCGGAGCTTCTTGTAAGCGGAGAGGATCAGACGGCGCCGGTGGCGGTCGAAGCCGTTGCCGGCGGGCGATTCGCTGACCAGGTACAGGAAGATGACCGCGACCGCGCGCGCGTCCTCGCCTCCATCCACCAACGCGCAAAGGCCGGCGATGAGCTCGTCCGGAATGCCGAGCGCCGCGAGCGCTTCGAGTGTCGGCACGGCCGGGAACGAGCGCCGGTTGAGAGCCGCAACGAGTTCGGCAGGTGAGCTGATGGTCGCGGGCGAAACCGGCGGGACCATGTCAAACAGCGGCTCCATGTCGGCGGCGTGCGCCGCTCGTCGGCTGAGTCGTCTTGTGCCCGGCGACCGTCTCGAAGGCCCGGGCACCCGCTCGCTGAAGGACCGAGCGGTCGGCGGCGGCGCCTCGCCGTAGACGGCGGCACTGACCGTCGGCGCGTCGTGCACGGTGCCTATGCCGTGCCAGCCGGCGGCCAGAACCTGCGGAACCTTGACCAGGTTCGGCAGCTCGGCCGCCTTGTCGGCGTCCGCCCGCACGTGGACGACGAGGCAGTCGGTCCACTCCGAGACGAGTTGATAGCGCACGGCCAGCTCGGTCGCCGCCGCCTTCTCGCCAATGGCTGCCAACCGCCGGGCGGCGCCCAAGCGCGCCAGGTCGGATCGGATGCCACTCGCTCCTTCCACGCCGGCGCTGTCGGGAGGCGCCGCGCCGAGCTCCAGGCGGTGGCTGACGGTACGCCCGTCCGCCAACTCCAGTTCCAGGACCACCGGACCCTCCGGCCGCTCCGCGAACGACCCGAACAGGTGCACGGTGTCGCCGGGATACGGCGGCGGCAGCGGGTCGGGAACGGCGTGACGCACCGGCGCCGGCCAGATCACGCGAGCCCGCTTGGCCGGCGGAGCGAGCATGCGCTGGAAGTGACGGTGGATGCGCGCGGCCATGTCCTCGCGCGGCGTTACCAGTTCGCAGGCGCCGCCGGTGGCCCCGGCGAGGGCGCGGACGAACGGCTCGGCGACGGCGCTGCCGACGCCCACGGAGAAGATGCGGTGGCCGGACGCGCGTGCCTCCGCCACGGTGGAATCGGTGTCCCACACCTCGCCGTCGGTGATCAGCAGCAGGTCGCGCGGTATGCCGTGTTCGCTCTCGATGCGGTAGGCGGCGCGCAGGGCGGACGCGATCTCGGTACCGCCCAGGTCGGCGTCCAGATCGAGCACGAACTCGCGCGCGCGGGCAATGTTGGTCCGATTCGCCGGCATCGCACGACCGAACAGGGCGCGATGGCGGCTGCCGAACGCGACGATGTCGAACAGGTCGCCGGGGCGCAGGCTGTCGAGGATGCGCGCACCGGCAACCCGTACCTGCTCGATCGAGTCGCCGCTCATGGAGCCGGAGCAGTCCACGACAATCTTGACGCAACGGGGCGCGGCGCTCTCGCCGAGGTCGGGAATCTCGGGGCGAAAACTCGCCAGGGCCACCCAGGCTTCATCGTCGCGGTCGAGTTGCGCCCAGCGCGCATTCGCGCCGGTGGCGTGCGCCTCCAGCACGCAGTCGCGGTCCATCGCCGCCGGGCGGGCGATCTCGATCACGGTCCGCCCGCCGTCCGGGGTGACGGCGACGTGGTGCGAGGGGGAGGTCCAGCGGGCGCCCTGCAGGACTCCGCTTACCGACACCCGCATCCGAAAGGAGCGTTCGGCGTCGAAGCCGTACTCCGGCTGCTGGTGCGGGTGCAGGCCACCCGTGGACGGATCGCCGTACCGCGGCGCGATGGCCGTGGGCATGGCGAGCCGCACCAGGTCGCCGTTCCAGCGCAGCAGCAGCCCGTAGCGGAAGCGTACCGTCGCCGTCTCGCCGGGGGCCAGGTTGCCGACGCTGGCGGTGTACAGCCCGGGCTGCGGCTGCTCCAGCAGCACCGCCGCATCGCCGTCGGTGATCGCGTCCTCGTAGCGCCGCTCCGCCTCCGTCTTGGCGACCACCGTGCCGGCCATCTTGCGGTCCCCGATCGCCACCGTGAACTCCAGCAGCACGGCCTCCACCGGCAGCGGAAAGGTGTACACCGCCTCGATGTGCCTGGTGCCGGGGTTGCGGTAGCTCTGGCGCATGTCGACCACCGTCATGAGGTCGTCCACGGCGGCATCGATCGCCACCTCCTCCAGCACCACCTGTCCCTGGGCGCTCTCCAGCGTCGCAGCCTTGCTCGTTGTCATCTCTTGGCATCCTCCTCGCGTATTTGCTCGACCAGTGATGCCGCTCGACGGACGATCTTCCGCACCGCCTCGGCGCCAAGCCCGGCCTCCCGCGGATCGACCACCAGCTCGACGCCGGGGGCGAGCGTGACGTGGGTGCGCAACGTCACGTCTCCGGGGCGCCGGGCGCGGGGCGGCGGCAGGGGAGACGAAGTCTCTCCCCCGCCGGACACCAGCTCGCGGATCCGGTCCAGGCTCAGGCCGGCCCGTTGCCAGGTGCGAATCGTCATCAACTGCTCGACGTGGCGCTTCGTGTAGTAAGCGCCGCGCTTGGCCCCCGCGGGCCGGTCCACGAGCCGCTCCTGGATGTAGTAACGGACCGTGCGCCGCGGCATATCCACCAGCGCGCACAGCTCATCGATCCCGATCCGATCGCCTTCCTGCGACATCAATGAACAATATACGACGGTTAGATGGCGAAAACAAGTGTCTAATAATTACGGGGGCCACCGGCTGCACGCCGCGCGCAACCGGCGACGACCTCGCATCGGGTAACGCCTGGCAGGCCAACTCCTGCGACCTGTTCCTCTCCGCCCGCGAACGCTGACCCGGTCCTTGTCGAGCGAGGAGTTGGACCCGCGACACGTCCGTTGCCCTTGACGCGGATATACGACGTATATACGGTGGTGGCATGATCAAGACGCTCGTGCGGCATGGGAACAGCGCTGCCCTGATCCTCGACAAGCCGATCCTGGAACTGCTCAACGTCACGATGGACACCCCGCTCGAGATAACGACCGATGGGCGGAGCCTGGTGATCTCTCCAACGATCTCGCACTCCGAGGATGAGTTCCGCACGTCCCTGGAGCGTATCAACCGCACGTTCGCGCCGACGCTGAGACGCCTCGCCGAATGAATGGAGACACCTCGATTCCTTACCCTCGCCGAGGTCCTGTCGATTCTGCGCGACCAGACGACGCGGTATGGAGGTGTGTTCGGCGTACGCGACCTGGGATTGGTCAGTTCTGCGATCGCGGTCCCGCAAGCTTCATTCGGCGGCCAGTATCTTCACGGCGATCTGCTGGAGATGGCTGCCGCGTACGCGTATCACCTGTGTCAGAACCATCCGTTCATCGATGGCAACAAACGCGTGGCGTTGGCGGCGGCGCTCGTGTTTCTCGATCTCAACGGAGTACAACTCAGCGATCACGAAGGCAGGCTCTATCCACTCATGATGGCGGTCGCCCGTGGCGAGAAGGACAAGTCCGCCATCGCCCACACGTTCCGCGAATTGGCTGGCCAATGACCTGACCGGCGCCGCCGCTCGGCCAGACGTTCCGATTCAGCGCGCCCGACCGGGGCGGTGCCGGGAGCGCACGCAACCGCCGCGCCCTTCTTCGGCCGCACTTCCCCTACGCGGTGCCGGCGCCGTGGGACACCCGGTACGACCCCGCCGACGTACCGCGGCCGGCCAACTTCGACGAGCGGTTCGCCGGCAAACAGTCGTCGCGCTGCCGTACTCGCGTTCCAGCCGTGCTGCGGGTGGCGGAAGATCGTCCGGAATACCGAGCGCCGCGAGCGCTTCGAGTGTCGGCACGGCCGCCAGCGAGCGCTGGTTGAGAGCCGCAACGAGTTCGGCAGGTGAGCTGATGGCCCCGGGCGAAACCGGCGGGATCATGTCAAACAGCGGCTCCATGTCGGCTGCCTGCGCCGCTCGTCGGCCGAATCGTCTTCTGGTCGGCGGCGGCTCCTCACGGATGGCGGCCGCACTGACCGGCGGCGCGTGCTGCACGGTGCCGATGCCGTGCCAGCCGGCGGCCAGGACCTTGACCAGGCTCGGCAGCCCGGCTGCCTTGTCGGCATCCGCTCGGACGTGGACGACCAGGCAGCCGGTCCACTCCGAGACGAGCTGATAGCGCAGGCAAACTACTGTTGGACAAACGTCGCAGCATACTCTATCGTATGGGGGAGTCGATATGGGACTAAGTGACGAAATCAACCAGCGCAGGGCCGAGATTTCGAGCGATGGCTATTCCATGTCAGTGGGAGAGTTGATCAGCATGTACGAGAACGGCGAGTTGAACATCCGTCCTCAGTTTCAGAGATTCTTTCGGTGGACTCCCTATCAGAGATCTCGACTCATTGAGTCTTTGTTGTTGAAGATCCCAATCCCATCGATCTTTGTTTCTCAGCGACAGGATGGTGTATGGGATGTTATCGATGGGCAACAGCGATTGTCGACTATCCTTCAGTTGGTTGGTATACTGAAGGACGCTGACGGCAACCGTCTTGATCCGCTCAAGCTAGCCAAAACGAAGTTCCTTCCCTCGCTATTGGACAAGACCTGGAGTGGGACGGATTGCAGTGGTATCGGACGAGATAATCAGCTGTTGATAAAGCGTTCCAAGATTGATGTGAAGATCATACTGAGGGAAAGCTCGGAAGCAAGCAAATACGAGCTGTTTCAGAGATTGAACTCCGGTGGTTCTCCACTGTCCGAACAAGAAATGCGGAATGTTATAATGATAATGGTGAACCCATCGTTCTATGAGTGGATGGAAACACTCGCCCTGGATGAGAACTTTCTGCTATGCACCGCGCTTTCCGATAGGGCGCGGGAAGAGCGCTACGACCTCGAGTTGATCACAAGATTCCTTGCATTGCGTAAACGTCCCAACTCTCGTCTGCATATTGACGACCTCGGCAACTTCCTCGATGACGAAGCAGAGCGCTTTGCAGGCGACGAATCCTTCGATACTACGGAGGAGCAGGCAGTCTTCACTACCACATTCGGGTTACTGGCAGCACACTATGGAGACGACATTTTCAGACGATACGACCGCACGAAGAAGAGGCACCTTGGTGGATTCCTGATCTCCGCGTTTGAGGTCTTCGCAATTGGGCTCGGTTCAAGAATAAACAGCACTGACGCTAGCTTGGACTCTACGCAACTGAAAAAGGTGGTCCGAAACACTTGGTCGGATCCAGATTTCATTGACAATGTTGGCTCAGGTATTTCCGCGTCGCGCAGAATCCCTGTCGTTATTCCCTATGCAAGAAGGCGTCTTGCGAAATGCCTGTCCGCACCGAGCAGGAGCTGACCGACTATCTGAACCGCGATCTGTCCTGGAGGAAGCGTGAACTGACCACGATATACCTTCAGGTGCAAAACGCTCGCGATCACATTCGGATGATCATGATTCGATCCGGGGTCTGCCTGCTCTATGCTCATTGGGAAGGATTCATACGAGGCGGCGCTCGGGGATACCTGGAATTCGTAGCTAGGCGACGGTTGAGATTCCAGGAATTGCGCTCCAATTTTCTTGTCGCCGGACTCTATGAGGAGATCCGCAACCTCGTACGGCGCCCGAGTGTGGAACTTTCGTTACAACTGATTGATGCGGTGTTGGATGACGGCCGAAGATTCACGAGTTTTCATGAGGATACCACTAGTGCGCGGTCGAACCTTGGTTCACAGATGCTTCGTGAGTTGTTGAGTGTCGTGGGAGTCGATAGCAAGGAGTACCTTTCCAAGAACGTGATGATAGACAGGCGCCTCGTACAAAACAGGAACATGGTTGCTCACGGTGAGCAGTTTCAAATGACGCCGGAGGACTACCTGGAACTGCATGGCGCGATCATTGAGATGATGAATAGATTCCGGAATGATCTGGAGAATGCCGCGGCAGCGAATGCATATCGTTCCTAGCCACGCGCCGTCGTGCCGGTTGTCCTTGCGGGTACCCTTGGTGCCGGGCACCAGACACCGAGCGTCCCCGAGTTTCTGCGAGTTGCCAAGGCGCTGAACCTCACCGCGGCAGACTTTAACGTGCTAACCGAGCAGATCAAACGCTGCCGTCCTTCGGGAACGGGAACTACGGAAAAGGAATAGGGAAGGCGCCATGAGCCGATTCTGGCTACGCGAGATCCGTGTCGACAACTACCGTTGCTTCAAAGAGCTGAGGCTTCGGCTCGAGGAGGATACCACGGTCCTCTTCGCCGAGAACGGAGGTGGTAAGGCCGCGTTGCTCACGGCCCTCGCGATGGGCGTTGCCGTGTTCCAGAGGGGTTCGCCGAACAACCTGAGGCTCGACGCGAGACGCGATCCCAGATTGCGCACACTCGACGCGAGGGGACGGCGGGAGCCGGTCGGAGCGTGCAAGCTCGTGTGGATCGCCACGGTGGGTGAGTCGGATTCCGTCACATGGTCGATGACGGCTCATCCTGCATCCGTCGGCACCACGACCCACCGCCAACCGATCATTGAGGCTCTACAGGAGGTCCGAGCACCCGGCGAGCGGTGGCCGCTGTTCGCGTGGTACGGCGCCGACCGCCTGGCGCGGATTCGCGGACGACCTCGCAAGGTCCAGCGCACGGGGGACCGCTGGGAAGCCTACGCCTCCGCGCTCGACCCGAACCTCGACGAGATCCCGCTGCTCCAGTGGTTCCAGGACGAGATGCTCGAGGACGTAGGTCGGCGGCAGCATGAAGAACCGGAACGCTCTTTCGACAAGGCCGTGATGGAAGCGGCGGTCCGTGCCACCCCGCGCGTGACTAACGCTTGGTACGACCCCGTGGAAAAAAGCCCAATGGTGGTCTTCGAAGATGGCCATGTGGCTACGTGGTCCGAGCTGTCCGACGGCTACCGCAGATTCATCGCGCTGGTCGCCGACATCGCCCGCCGCGCCGTGATGCTCAACGCGTTCGATGGCGCCAACGCGCCTGCAAGATCCGACGGCTACCGCAGATTCATCGCGCTGGTCGCCGACATCGCCCGCCGCGCCG
>JAPPGB010000114.1:0-24907 GCA_028821475.1 Spirochaetaceae bacterium | reverse complement strand
TGATGCTCAACGCGTTCGATGGCGCCAACGCGCCTGCAAGAGTGGAGGGCGTGGTGCTCATCGACAAGCTCGACCTCCACCTCGACCCACGCTGGCAGCGCGTGGCGCTTCCTCGCCTTCGCAACACATTCCCAAGGCTCCAACTCGTCGTCACCACGCACTCACCCCAAGTGCTGAGCAGCGCCAAGAACCGCCAGGTACGCCGGCTCTTCGACTGGAAGCTTCAGGACTGCCCCGTGTTCGTCGACGGCAGGGACACCAACGCAATCCTCCGTGAGTACATGAACACCGACGACCGCGATGCCGCGGGTACACGCCAGTTGCGGAAGCTCTACGACTTCATCGACCAGAGTCGCCACGAGGACGCCGCAGAACTCTACAGAGAGCTGCTTGCTCGCTGGGGCGACCTCGACCCCGCGCTGATTCGAGCCAAGGCGCTGATGGATCTGGAGGAGTAAGGTGCGTCGGTATCTCGAAACCCCCCGGCTGCCCTCGCGGCTCGTGGTCGCGCGAGCATCGGGCGCATTGCCGTTACGGTTCACGCCGTCGCGATCCGCGACGTAGGCCAGGATCTCGGCAAGTTCGGCTTCCGCTGTTTCGGTGAGTTGGTTGCCTCCCGGGGAATCCGATCGTGCCCCGAGCTGCTTACGCAAGTGCCGCATCGCGGTGGGTCCATCGGTTACGCGGTCGCGGTCGACGTCCTGCATCGCCGCGTCAACCAGGCCGCGGAAGTGTACCCGCGCCCGCGCCTTCAGCTCGGCCGGAAGCTGCTCCCTCTCCTTTTCGCTCAGTCCATCGTAGATCCACTTCTCCAACAGGCGGCGATGCTCCAGGCGAGTGGTGACCGGGTTCAGAAGCGGCCGATCTGGTCGGGGCCGGGGTCGCAGGCGGCCACCGTGGCGTCGAAGCTCTGCTGGGTGAGGCGGGCGCGCAGGGCGGCCGCGGACGGGTCCTCCCAGAGGTTGGTGAGCTCCAGCGGGTCGTGTTCGAGGTCGTACAGTTCACCGTGGGCGAGGCAGTGGTAGGTGACCAGCTTGTGGTGGTCGTCGCGGTACATGGTGGCCCAGCACGGGGTGTGGCGGCCCGGCTCCTGGGGCAGGTACATGTTCAGGGCGTCGTAGTACTCGCACCGCACGTGGTCGCGGTGGCGGGCCGGGTCGGCTTGACCGGTCAGGATCGGCAGCAGCGAGCGGCCGTTGGTCCACGGCAGCGGCTCGCCGGTCAGCTCGGCAAGGGTCGGGGCCACGTCGGTCAGCTCCACCAGGGCGTCGGCCACCAGCCCCTGCCGGAAGCGGGCCGGCCAGGAGATGATCAGCGGCACGCGCACCGCGCCCTCGTAGAAGCGGCAGCCCTTGGCGGTGAGGCCGTGGTCGCCGAGCATCTCGCCGTGGTCGGACATGAAGATCACCACGGTCTCGTCGCGCTGGCCGGTGCGTTCCAGGGCATCGAGCATGCGCCCCACCTGCTCGTCGATCAGCTCGATCATGCCGTAGTAGGACGCCTTCTGGCGCCGCTGCTTGTCGCCGGGCGGCCCCGAGTACTGCTGGAAGAAGGCGCCGCGCAGCCGCTCCTGGGTGTCGGCGTCGCGGTCGCCGTAGATAGCCGGCGGCAGGTCGCGGTCCAGGTAGCGCTGCTGGTAGGAGAGGGGCGCGTCGAACGGCCCGTGCGGGTCGAAGATGTTGACGCTCATCAGCCACGGGCCGCCGCGCGGCTGCTCCATGAACTCGATGGCGCGGTCGGCGCACCAGGCGGTCTGGTGCAGCTCGGGCGGGATGTCGGGGCGGTAGCGGGCGCCGCTGTTGCGCGCGGGGTCGATGCCTCGGGTGTCGATCGCCTCGTCCAGTCGGCCGATACGGGTCAGCCAGTCGGTGTAGGCGTTGCCGCGGCCGACGAACTGCAGCGCCGACGAGCTGAAGTCGAACACCCGGTAGCCGTCGTCCACGCGCGGCTCGGTCCCGGTCCAGCAGGAGGCGATGTGCAGCTTGCCGGCGAGCCCGCAGTCGTAGCCGCGGTCGGCAAGGCGCCGCGTGATCAGCCGCACCCGCTCGTTGGCGGGGAAGTAGGCGTTGCCGTTGCGGTTGACGTGGATGGTGTTGGGGTACAGGCCGGTGAGGAAGCTGGCTCGGCTCGGCTGGCACACCGGGCTCTGGCAGTAGGTGCGGCTGAACGCCACCCCCTCGGCGCACAGCCGGTCGACCACCGGCGTGTCGATGTGCGGGTTGTTCAGGCAGTGGACGGTGTCCCAGCGTTGCTGGTCGGTGCAGATCCACAGGATGTTGGGGAGCACGCTTGCCATGCGCCATTGTAAAGGTACCGAACCTGCCCGTCAGCCTTCCCGGCAGAACCTGGACAGACTTGAATGTACCGAGCCGTGACAGCATAATCTGCTGGCACCCACCGGTCGGCAACCGGCAGCGGCAACAGGAGGTTGCGATGGGTACCAGCATCACCGTCCGTGATATCGATCCAGGGGATAAATCGTGGCTCAAGCGCGAAGCCCGCCAAGTTGGCGTCTCGATGGAGGAGTTCGTCCGTCGCCTGATCCGCGAGCAGCGCACGAAGACCGAACGCCGCCCGAAGCCGTCCGAAGCGTTCGCACGGCACTTCGGGGCGAAGCATGGGGTCGATCTGCCGCCTCCGGCCCGGCGCGGCTATCGGCCGGTGTCGTTCTCCGGTGATGGCGGGGCATGACCATTCCGATCGCGTGGCTCATCGACACCAACGTGGTCTCCGAAATGATGCGGCGGCAGCCGGATCCACGCGTTGCGGTCTATCTCGACTCGATCTCCAGCGAGGGCCTCGGCATCGCGTCGATCACCGTGTGGGAGATCCTGGACGGAATCGGCCGGCTCCCTCACGGCCGTCGCCGGGAGAGCCTCGCCGAACGGTTCCTCGATCTACTCGCCGACTTGTTCGAAAACCGGGTCGTCGACTGGACCGTGGCGGATGCCCGCGAGTGTGCCCGGATCATGGAAGACAAGCGCCGGCGCGGAGAGCCGCTCGACAGCCATGTTCCGGATGCGTTTCTGGCCGCAGCGGCGGCGAGCCGCGGACTCGCCGTGGTGACGCGGAACACCGGCGAGTTCCGCAACACCGGCGTCACGACCGCAAACCCGTGGACCGCCGTCCCCGCGGAGCCGCGGTGAGGACCGTCCGGGGCAACAGGGCCGCCGCCGCCAGCGGTGCTCGAAGCCGTACTGCTATTTCCGAGTGCCGTTCCGAATTGCCATTGCGACCGGCATCGGATATGTTCCGAGACCGGCGCGAGGAGTTGGGATGAGCGAGCAGATGATGGTCGCGACGGAGCGGGCCAGGGGCGGCACCGGCGCGCGTGGCACGTTTCTCAGGGAGGTGTACCGGCACCGCGAGTACCTGCTGCTGCTGCTGCCGGCGCTGGTGATCTTCGTCCTGTTCCGCTACATCCCGATGGCCGGCATCGTCATCGCCTTCAAGAAATACACCATCGCCGGCGGCCTGTTCGGCAGCCCCTGGGTCGGGTTCACCTACTTCGAGCGCCTGTTCGACTCCGAAAAGTTCTACCAAGTGCTGTGGAATTCGATCCGCATCAGCTTCCTGAAGATCGCCATCGGCTTCCCAGGGCCGATCATCTTCGCCCTGCTGCTCAACGAGGTGCGCCAGGTCGCCTGGAAGAAATCGTTCCAGACCATCAGCTACCTGCCGCACTTCGTGTCCTGGGTGGTGGTCGGCGGCATCGTGCGCGACGTGCTGTCGGTGCACGGCGTGGTCAACGGCATGATGGGATTCTTCGGCGCCGAGCCGCGCCTGTTCTTGCAGGAGATGCGCTCGTTCCTGCCGATCGTGATCACCTCCATGATCTGGAAGAACATCGGCTGGGGCTCGATCATCTACTTGGCGGCGATCACCAGCATCGACCCGGACCTGTACGAGGCGGCCGAGATCGACGGCGCGGGCCGGGTGCGGCGCATGTGGCACATCACCCTGCCGTCGATCACCCACGTCATCATCATCCTGTTCCTGCTACGCATCGGCAACATCCTGGAGGCCGGCTTCGACCAGATCTTCAACCTGTACAATCCGCTGGTGTACGACGTCGCGGACATCATCGACACCTACGTGTACCGCGAGGGCATCAGCGGCTTTCAGTACAGCCTGACGGCGGCGGCGAGCCTGTTCCAGAACGTGGTCGGGCTGATGCTGCTGCTGATGGTCAACGTGGTGACCCGGCGCATGCAGGCCGACTACTCGGTGGTATAAGCAGCCCGTGGCAATGCGCCTGCCGGCCTTCAGACGAGCCGCCCTGAAGCGCCGCACGCTCGAGGACGTGATCGTGGACGCGGTGGTGTGGATCGTGATGATCGCGTTCTCGGTGTCGGTGATCTACCCGTTCTGGACCATGCTGATCGACTCCTTCTCCACCCCGGAGAACGTGTACTCGGTCGGCTTCCGGCTGTGGCCGCGCCCGGCGACCGTCGACGCGTACCGCGACGTGCTGTCCAAACCCACGGTGGGCATCGCCTACTACAACACCGTGCTCAGAACCGTGGCCGGCACCCTGGTGACGCTGTTCGTGTCGTTCTCCGCCGCCTATGCGCTCGCCAGGCGCACGCTGCCGCTGAACAAGACCATCACCCTGCTGATGATCTTCACCATGTTCTTCTCCGGCGGCCTGATCGCCACCTACCTGTGGATGGGGCAGATGGGGCTGCACAACAACCGCCTGGCGCTGATCCTGCCGCCCGCCGCCAGCGCCTACTACATCATCATCATGCGCAACTTCTTCCGCGCCATCCCGCCGGAGCTGGAGGAGTCCGCGTTCATCGACGGCGCCTCCGCCTACACCGTGCTGCTGCGCATTATCGTGCCGGTGTCGATGCCGGTGGTGGCGACCATCGCGCTGTGGTCGGCGGTGTTCCACTGGGACTCCTGGTTCGACGCCCTGCTGTATACGCCGAAACGGGAGCAACTGGTGCTGCAGTTGATGTTGCGACGCATCCTGATCGAGCACCAGGCCTCGAACCTGTTCGACCTGTCGGTGGACGAGCTGGAGAGCAGCTTCGTGGTGGAGACGATCAAGGCGGCGACGTTGTACATCGCCATCGGCCCGATTATACTTCTGTACCCGTTCCTGCAGCGGTACTTCGTCAAGGGAATCATGACCGGCAGCCTGAAAGGCTGACGGCCGGCTGCCTGAAGGGCTGACCGCCGGCTGCCTGCAAGGCTGACCGCCGTTCGCCTGAAGGGGTAGCCCGGCGAGACGGGTATCGAGCGAGCGACGGGATCGGGAGCGGCACGGCGCATCGAGCGGCGGTCGACTCCGTGCGGCGCAATTCGGATGCCGCAAATCACACAACTCGAAAAAGGAGGTGTGCATGGCACACACGAGATGGCTCTTGGTACTGGCCTGCCTGCTGGTCGCCGGCCTGGCGTTCGGCGGAGCGGAGCAGGAGGCTGCCGCCGCGGAGGAGCGGCTCACGATAAGCTGGATGGGCCCGAACAACCGCGGCGTCCTGCTGCCGCCCGACAGCCCGACCGAGCTGTACCTGGAAGAGTACTTCAACGTCGAGCTGGAGCCGTGGACCGACGTCGACCTGTACCAGTCCGACCAATGGAAGACGCGCATCGCGTCCGGCGACATTCCCGACTACATCAAGGCCGACGCGATCGGTTCCGGCCTGCACGACATCGGCGCGGTGCGGGTGCTGTCCGAGGAGCTGCTGCGCCAGCACATGCCCAACTACACCAAGCTGATCGACCAGATCGCCGGCCGCTACGGCTGGCAGACGGTAACCTCGGGCGGCGAGGTGGTCGGCATCCCGAGCGTCAACGTCGCCATCGCGTCGGGGGCCACCTTCGTCACCCGCCGCGACTGGCTGGAGGCGGTCGGTGAGCCGCTCCCGGAAAAGCGCATGCTCGGCTCCCCCTACTCCGACTACTCCAGCCTGGAAGACGTCGAGCGCCTGCTGCGCAAGTACCGCAACGAAGATCCGGACGGCAACGGCCAGAAGGACACCTACGGCATCTCGGTCTACAAGAACAGCAACACCGTCAGCTTCAACGCCGGTGCCCAGTGGGCGTTCCCGAACGAGTTCGGCGCCCACGGCGTGCGTCTCGCCTCCTGGCAGGATTCCGGCGGCATGCTCCAGTACTCGATGATCTCGGACGGCTACAAGGAAGCCCTGGCGTTCCTGCACGGCTGGTACGAGGAGGAGATCATCGATCCTGAGTTCGTCACCGACAAGCGCTCGGAGCTGATCACCAAGTTCTCCAACGGCATCGTGGGCGCCTTCCAGGCATCGCCGGCATGGACCGGCCCGCGCCCGAGCGGCCCGACCGGCGTGCTGCTCAAGAACGTCCCGGAAACCGAGCTGGTCTACTTCATCGCCTACGAGGGGCCCGGCGGCAAGGCGTCGGTCAACTTCAACCCGATCCTCGGCAACACCTCGATCGGCGCCAACGCATCGGACGCGGTGACCGAGAAGCTGCTCGCCATGCTCGACGAGATCCACACCAACATGGACCTGTACGGGCGGGTCGCTTACGGCGAGGAGGGCGTCAACTACGAGTGGGACGAAGACGGACTGCTGATCCAGAAGCCCGGCTTCGGTACCGGTGAGGAGCGCACCAACCAGGGCTGGCAGTACTTCACCATGTGGAACACCATCACGCCCGACATCTCGCGCTTCCGGCTGCCGCGCTGGCGCACCATTCCGCACACCATCGGCATCGACGCGCCGAAGCTCGACAACGGATTCGTTCCCCAGTGGGACGAGGAGTTGCGCGGCGTGGCCAGCCAGCTCCGCGAGGTGGAGAGCGAGTACTTCTTCCGCGCCATCATCGGCCAGGCCAACTTCACCTCCGACTGGGACGCCTACGTCGACGAGTGGACCCGCCGCGGCGGCGACCGGCTCACCGAAGAAGCCAACCGCCAGTGGCAAGCCTCGATGTAACCATCGAGCCCGCCGACGTGAACGCCCCGGACCGGTTCGCGGTTCGGGGCGTTTCTGTTGAACCATCCGTCGCGCCGCCCGCGGCGCCGCCGCAATGAGTGACGGAATCGCGCCGGCGACGGCCCGCACCCTGCCGCACGTGCTGATCGTGATGCTCGACCAGTTGCGGGCGGACTCGCTCGGCTGCGCCGGGCACCCGGTAATCAGGACCCCGGCAATCGACGCGATGGCGTCGCATGGGATGCGCTTCACCGGGGTGCACACCGTGTCGCCGGTCTGCCAGCCGGCGCGCGTCTCGTTCGTCACCGGCCGCTACCCGCACAACCACGGCATCTGGCACAACCGCGGCGAACTGCCGGTGAACTACCCCACCTTCTTCACCGCGCTGCGCAGCGCCGGCTACACGGCGGCGGCGATCGGCAAGTCGCACCTGTGGAGCAACAAGCGCGTGACCCACCTGCGTGACGGAGAGCCCTATCTGCACGCGCTCGGATTCGACACGGTCGACGAGATCGACGGACCGCGCGGCACCTGCGCCACCGCCTCCGGCTACTCCGACTACCTGCGCAAGAAGGGGCTGTTCGAGTTGTTCGTGTCCGACACCACCGAGCGCGTGGCCGACCCCACCATCACGCGGGCGGCGCCGTTCGACGAGGCCGATCACATGGATGGGTACGTCGGCGCGCGGGCCGTGAAGTGCGTGCAGGGGTTCCCCGATGACCGACCGACCTGCCTGTTCGTCAACTTTCCCGGGCCGCACGACCCCTGGGACGCGCCCGGCCGCTACGCCACCATGTACGACCCGTCCGACTCACCGCCGCCGATTCCGATCCCGCGCCGGCCTCGAACGCTCCCCGACCACGCCGCGGCGAAGCTCGACTTCAAACCCGAGCCCGGGCTCACCCCTGGGGCGATTGCCGCGATCCGCGCCAACTACGGCGGCAAGGTGAGCTTCGTGGACCACTGGTGCCGGCGCATCTTCGACGCCTACGCGGCACGCGGCTGGCTCGACGACCTGCTGGTGATCGTCACCTCCGACCACGGCGAGATGGCCGGCGATCACGGCCGCGTGTACAAGCGCACCTTTCACGAGTCGGCGCTGCGCGTGCCGCTCATCCTGCGCTGGCCGGGGCGGATCCCGCACGGCACGCGCGACGCGCCGGCGGAGAACATCGACATCATGCCGACCGTGCTGGACGCGATCGGCGTGCCACAGCCGCCCATGTCGCTCGGCCGCTCCCTGCTGCCGGTAATCTCGGACCCCGAGGCCCGGCACCGCCGCGACCTGCTGAGCGAGATCCACTACGGCGGCTCGCGCAACGTGATGCTGAAGACCGCGCGCCACAAGTACGTGATCGACCAGCAGGGACGCGGCTACATGCTGTACGACATGGACCGCGACCCGGACGAGCAGCACAACCTGATCGGCTCCCCCGAGGCGCAGGAACTGGAGCCGACCATGCGTGACGCGCTCCTGGTGCGGCTGGCCGCATCGGCCTACGTCATGGACAGCGTCAACCGGTAGCTGCGCCGCCACGGTTCGCACGCGCCCGGTACCGCTGTGAGGCCGTCGCTATCCCGATTGGCAATTTTATTGGCAGTTGCCAACCTTCCTGGTATAATCGTCAGTCATGAAGACGCGAATCGACAACTTCGGGCGCCTCGTGATACCGAAACCATTGCGCGAGAGATATCGGTTCGAGCCGGGCGCGGAGGTCGAGATCGTCACGATTCCGGACGGCATCACGCTGGTGCCGGTCATGCCCAAGCGGCGCATCGTGCGGCGCGGGCGCATCACGGCGGTGGATACCGGCGCCGACACCGCATCCGCTGAGGTTTTCTCCGTCGACCGTGTCAGGGCCGCCCACCTCGACGGCAGGGGCGGGCTGCTGAGGTGACGGTCGGCGTGGACACCTCGGTCATCATTGCGGCAGTGCACGCCAACCATCCCGTGCACCTGTCGTCGTCGCGTTGGCTCGACGCGGCGTTCGACACGCACGACGTGGTCGTCGCCCACCACTCCCTGCTCGAGGCATACGCCGTTCTCACCCGGCTCCCGGCCGAGTACCGGGTCACCCCAGCCGAGGCCGAGATCGTCCTGCGCGAGACCGTACGGGACAACGCCCGCATCGCACCGTTCGCCGCCGAATCGACGTGGGCCTTCATGTCCGCGTTCGCGGCGTTACCCGCCGCGGGAGGCGCCGCATACGACGCGTT
Organism: Spirochaetaceae bacterium; assembly: GCA_028821475.1. GTDB lineage: Bacteria > Spirochaetota > Spirochaetia > SZUA-6 > Bin103 > Bin103. The sequence continues at coordinate 15,761 of JAPPGB010000114.1, read as the reverse complement.
CATCATTCGATTGCTCAGCGAAGCCGGCGCCGAGGCGATCGTCACCTACAACGTCGACGACTTCCGGCGGCTCTCGCCTCATGTGCGAGTTACCGATCCGGCAGAGTTGGAGGTCTGACCCATGCCAGACCTCAACAGCTTCGTCGTGACCCTGGCGATACTGCTCGTCCCGGGGTACCTCGGCACGCAGGTCTACCACCGCTCGGCTTCGCAGCTTTCACGGGCATCGTCGCCGCGGCCATAGCCAATCGTAAACTCTTGCACCGATGGATCGCACGGCCTCTGGGGACACAGCGCTACGGCGACGAGGACGTGTGGACATTCCTGATGGACAGTAAGGATTTGGGGTTGGAGTGGATCGTCCTGAGGGACCACCGATTTGGGCTGGCATACAAGGGCTGGATTCAACTAGACTCGGATTCGGGAATGAGCCGAGAACTCCTCTTGAACGATGTAGAGGTGTTCGACAACGCGTCGGGTGCGCGCCTGTATGACGTGGCTCGCCTCTACGTTTCCCGCGACCAGCACGAAATCTCGGTCGAGATTACGAGTGCGACCCCGGAGGAAGCCAATGGAAGTTGATGACAAGATGATCGGACCTCTTGAAGAAGGTACCCGCCGACGCGGAGGCCAGCGTCCAAGACCCCAGAGCCCTCGGCCGACGGCCAATCCCGGCGGGCAGCGACCTGACAACGGCAAACCAAAAGAGGAAAACCCGCCTGGTAAGGGCTGATTCCCCCGCACCGGGCGCGCCGAATTCCTGACTCTACGGTCACGAGACCAGCACGAGGCTTCTGTGGCGGCGATTCTGCGCCGTCGTCAGCATCTCACCACCGAACCGCGCGTTCGGTTCAATCAAATGCCCGACCAGGGTGTCTTCCAGGATCTCGAAATAGTTCTGCACCGTGGACCTGGCCACCGCGGCGTCGCGGGAGATCGCCGACAGGTTGGTCACCTGCCCGTTCTGCCGTGCGGCCACTTCCAGGAAGCGGCTGAAGGCGCCGATGCTCCGGGTGAGCGCCTCCGCGCGGATTTCCTCTTCCAGGTAGGCCTCGGCGTAAGCGAGGAGATACCCCGCCGGGTCGGCGCCGGTCACGGCCAGCGGCATGCTGCCGTGGACGAGCAGGTCATCTACCGGTGGCCCGAACGCGAGTTCCGCCGACACCAGCGGGAACATCTGCTCCACGACGGCGCGGCCCGCCAGCAGGTTGCCGCCGCCCCGCTTCAGCTTGCGCGCGCTCGACCCCGACAGCACAAAGCGCAGGCGCCGCCCCTCGATCGGGCGATGAACCTCGTCGAGCAACTCCGGCACCTTCTGCACTTCGTCGATCACCACCCACGTTCCGGCCGGCAGGCCTTCCATCTCCCGGTAGAGCGCTTCCGGATCGCGGCTCAGACGCAGCGACTCGCGCGTGTTCAGAAGATCGTACGTTGGCGCCCCCGCGAAGTGGCTCGCAATCCACGTCGACTTCCCGGTACCCCGCGGTCCGAACAGGAAGAAGGATGCGGGCGGCGGCAGCAGCCTTCTTGCAAACATAGTTGTCAAATTTACCGGAGAAATGACAACTGTCAATGCAAATCCACCGCTCCGCGCGCTCTCATCGCGCCGGTCTTGCGGCCAGGCCGCACCTGACAAGAGCGGGTTTCGGTGTTATCTTCCACCCTTGCCAGCCCGAGAGCATCACGTTCCCTGCGGCTCTCTGCATCCCGTCTCGTCACCGCCCGCCGGGCGGTACGCGCTCGGAGCCCTTACCCTGAGTATCGGGCGGAGGATCGATGGCAACTGACGTAACACTCCCGGAACTGGGAGAGAATATCGAAGCCGGCGACGTCGCCGCCGTCCTGGTGAACCCGGGCGACCGGGTCGAGAAGGACGCGCCCCTGCTTGAACTGGAGACCGACAAGGCGGTGGTGGAGGTGCCGGCGCCCGAAGCCGGCGTCGTAACGGCCGTCCTGGTAAAGGCGGGCGACACCATAAGCGTCGGCGACACGATCGCCAGCCTGGAACCGGACGGCGCGGGCGCCGCGGCCGTCCCGGAACCCGGAGTGGCGCCCGCGGCCCAGCCGGCGGCGGCGGACGCGCCTTCTGCCGCGCACGCGGTCCCTGCGGCTGCACCGTCCCAGCCAATGGCGGCGCCGGCACAGGCGGCCGGCGGCTTGCTCGCCGCGGCCTCCGGAGTAACCGCCTCCCGCTCCGCGTCAACCGCTCCCGTTGCCCCTCAACCGGCCAAGCCGGAACCGCCGTCGGGGCCCGGGCCGGGCGCTGCGCCCGAGCCGCCAGCCGCACCGGTACCCACCACGGCGCCCGCCGGCGTGCCTGCGCCGGAGGCGGTGCAGCCGGTTCCTGCCACCCCCGCGGTGCGCCGCCTGGCGCGCGAGATCGGCGTCGACATCACCGCCGTCACCGGCACCGGGGAGGGCGGCCGCATCCTGCTCGACGACGTCAAGGCCACTGCCAAGCGCCTGCTGCAGGCGCCCGCTCCCGCCGCCGCGCACCTCGCTGGCGCGCCGCTGCCCGACTTCGCGCAGTGGGGCCCGGTTGAGGAGCAGGCCATGAACGCCGTGCGCCGCGCCACCACCGCCCACCTCAGCGCGGCGTGGCAGACCATCCCGGCCGTCACCCAGCTCGACAAGGCGGACATCACCGACCTGGAGCTGCTGCGCAAGCGTTACGCGCCGCGCGCCGAGGCGGCCGGCGGCAAGCTGACCGTCACCGCCATCCTGGTCAAGGTGGTGGCCACCGCCCTGAAGGTGTTCCCGCAGTTCAGCGCCAGCATCGACGTGGCGCGCTCCACCGTGATCTACAAGCGCTATTGCCACGTCGGCATCGCCGTCGACACCGACCGCGGCCTGCTGGTGCCGGTGATCCGCGACGCCGACCGCAAGAACATCGTCGAGCTTGCCGCCGCCCTCGGCGAGATGTCGCAGCGCGCCCGCGCCCGCAAGCTGAGCCCGGCGGAGATGGCCGGCGGCAGCTTCACCATCTCCAACCTGGGCGGCATCGGCGGCTCCCACTTCTCGCCGATCATCAACGCCCCGGAGGTGGCGATCCTGGGCGTGTCGCGCGCCGAGACCGAACCGGTGTGGCGCGACGGCGAGTTCGTGCCGCGCCTGCGCCTGCCGCTGTCCCTCACCTACGACCACCGCCTGATCGACGGCGCCGACGGCATCCGCTTCCTGCGCTGGATCATCGAAGCGCTCGAGCAGCCGCTGCTGCTGGCGCTGGAGGGCTGAGCCGATGGCTGCAACGGCGACCGGATCGGCCGGATCGGCTGACCGCACCCGCCTGGCGGTGCTCGGCGGCGGCCCCGGCGGCTACGCGTCCGCATTCATGGGCGCCGACCTCGGGCTGGAGGTGACCCTGATCGACGACGCGCCGCATCCCGGCGGGGTATGCCTGTACCGTGGCTGCATCCCCTCCAAGGCGCTCCTGCACGTGGCCAAGCTGCTGCACGAAGCGGCGGCGGCGGCGGATTGGGGCGTGCGGTTCGGCAAGCCGGACATCGATCTCGACAAGCTGCGCGCCTGGAAGGAGAGCGTGGTCGGCAAGATGACCGCCGGCCTCGGCAGCCTCAGCAGGCAGCGCAAGGTGAACTACGTGCAGGGCCGCGGCCGCTTCAGCGGTCCGGACACGCTGTTGGTCAGCGGCGAGGATGGCCGGCAGAGCGTGAGCTTCGACCGCGCGGTCATCGCCACCGGGTCGCGGCCGGCGCGGATTCCGTCGTTGTGGCTGGACAGCGAGCGGATGATGGACTCCACCACCGCCCTGGAGCTGCCCGACGTGCCTACCTCGCTGCTGGTGATCGGCGGCGGCTACATCGGCCTGGAGCTGGGCTCGGTGTATGCCGCGCTCGGCTCCGCGGTCACCGTGGTGGAGATGCTGCCGGGGCTCCTGCCCGGCGCCGACCGCGACCTGGTGGGCATCCTGGCCCGGCAGGTAGCGGGGCGCTTCGCCAAGGTGCACGTGAACACGCGCGTGGCGGCGCTTGAGGAGACCGGCGACGGCATCGCCGCCACCCTCGACACTCCCGGCGGCAGCGTGACCGAGACCTTCGCCAAGGTGCTGATGAGCGTCGGCCGCACCCCCAACACCAAGGATCTGGGCCTGGAACACCTCGGCATCGCTACCGACGGACGCGGTTTCATCCCGGTGGACGAACAGCGCCGCACCGCCGATGCATCGGTGTTCGCGATCGGCGACGTTGCCGGCGAGCCGGGGCTGGCGCACAAGGCCACCCACGAGGGCCGTACCGCCGCCGAGGCGGCCGCCGGCATGAAGGTGGCATTCGAACCGCAGGCGATCCCGGCGGTCGTGTTCACCGACCCGGAGGTGGCGTGGTGCGGGCTCACCGAGACGACCGCCCGCGAGCAGGGCCGCGAGGTCAGCGTGCAGCGGTTCCCGTGGGCCGCCTCCGGGCGCGCCACCACCATGGGCCGCCCCGACGGCCTCACCAAGCTGGTGCTCGACCCCGGCAGCGAACGGGTGCTGGGCATGGGCGTGGTCGGCGCCGGCGCTGGCGAGCTGATCTCCGAGGGCGTGCTGGCGGTGGAGATGGCCGCCCTGGCCACCGACCTGCGCCTCACCATCCACCCGCACCCCACCCTGAGCGAGACGGTGATGGAGAGCGCCGACCTGTTCTTTGGCCAGAGCACCCACCTCCACCGCCCCCGCCGGCCCGGCAAGTGACCGCCCCGGCGCCCACCCCGGCACCGATTCAACTCGGCCGGTTGCACGGGAGCGCCGCACGGACCGGAACGCCGGCCGCCGGTCATCGGCGGGACGGCAGCGCAGCCCGTGTCGGTGCCTGCCTCCCCGCGGTGCCAGCCAAAGGGGATCGAAGCAACCACGCCGCACCGGCGGTATGCGCAATCCGAAACCGAACGACTCCCGCGCCCCAACCGCCCGATGCGGAGGGTGCGCGGTCCTCGGACCACAAGCTGACCATCCGCGCCACCGATCTGCCGGTCAGCCACGAGTCCACGGCTCCGGTGGAACTCGAGCAGTCCGGCCGGCGCGCGTACACCAGCCGTCAGACCGCGAAGGGGGCCGCCGGCTCCGCGGTCCACCACCCGGACGCTTCCGCCTCGGAGCGCCGTGCCGCCACTAGCCGGTCGCACGCCCTGCCCGGATCGAGTGCCGCTACAGCACCCGCCGCCGCGACCGCGACCGGGCTCCCGCGGTCCGCTCCCGGGCCCACCGATGGCCGCCCTGGTAACGACGCGACGCAGTGGCACCCTCCACGTACCGCTCGACTCCCGCGCGCGGCCGCCGGCGGTCAGGCTCCCTCCTCAGCCCCCGCCCGCGATACCGAGCCGCCTCCCGCGCTCGGCCCGCCGGCGCGTGCGGCCGACTATACCACGCCGGACCACGCGGCAGCGCCGGCGGGCGGACGGCGCGCCGCCACCGACCTGGATACAGCCGAGTGGGCGGCCTACCTGGCCGCGGCCGGCGAGCCCGCCTACCGGGCGCGGCAGATCCGCCACCACCTGTTCCGCCGCCACACCGTCACCTTCGCCGCCATGGCCCAGCTCCCGGCGGCGCTGCGCGAGCGCCTTGAGCGCGACCTCACCCCCTACGGTCTGGCCGAGCGCAGCCGGACCCGCTCCCGCGACGGCCTGACCACCAAGCTCCTGCTGCAGGCCGCCGACGGCCACACCGTCGAGGCGGTCTCGATTCGGGAACCGCTGCCGCCCGACCCGCGCCGCGTGCGCCGCGCCCGCCACACCGTGTGCATCAGCAGCCAGGTGGGCTGCGCCATGGGCTGCATCTTCTGCGCCTCCGGCATCGGCGGCGTGGCGCGCAACCTCACCGCCGGCGAGATGCTCGACCAGGTGGCCATCGTACAGCGCGAATTCGGGCCGCTGACCAACTTGGTGTTCATGGGCATGGGCGAGCCGCTGGCCAACTACCCGGCCCTGCGCCGCGCCCTCGCCGTGCTGTGCGACCGCGACGGCTTCGGCTTCAGCGCGCGCCGCATCACGGTCAGCACCGTCGGGCTGGTGTCCGGCATCGAGCGGCTCGCGCGCGACGGCCTGCCGGTCGGCCTCGCGGTCAGCCTGCACGCCGCCGATGACCACCTGCGCCGTCGCCTGGTGCCCACCGCGGGCCGCTGGCCGGTGGCCGAGATCGTCGCCGCCGCGGCCGCCTGCGCGCGCGCCACCGGGCGCACCGTCACCTTCGAATACGTGCTCCTGGCGGGGATCAACGACGCCGTGGCCGACGCCGAGCGCCTCGCCGCCCTCCTGCACCGCCACGCGCCCGCCCCGGCCAAGGTGAACGCAATCCCCTACAACCCGGTACCCGAGTTCGCCCACCTGCGCCGCCCCGCCGCCGCCCGCGTGCACGCCTTCGTACAGGCGCTGCGCCGCCGCGCCGTCCCGGTCACCGTCCGCAAGGAAAAAGGCCAGGAGGTAGCAGCCGCCTGCGGCCAGCTCCGCCGCCAGCTCGGAAGCACACGCACCACCGCTCGCGTACGGAGGACACTATGCCAAGGCGCTCATCCACCGGATCGCAGAACAGGAACTCTCAGCAGGCCGCACCCAACCTCAGGAACGCGGTCGAACGATCACTGACCTGTACGCAACGCTGGAGCAGGCACTGTCGGTTTTCTTCGACGATGCGGGCGTATTGAACCATGACGAGTACTTTCCGGGAATCTTGCAGAAGAGGCGCTTCGATGGACATCAATAGGATCAGGACCTCGCTCAGCGGCCGTATGGCAGAGGGCTTTGATATCTACCGGCGGCGCGAAGACGGTTACCAACTTGTCGTCCCAATCTGCCATGAGGACGGCGACATGGTGGACGTGTACTTGCAGGACAGCCCTCGTGGCGAGGCATATATACGCATCTGCGACTTCGGTATGGCGCTGATGAGACTTTCCTACTCCTACGATCTGGACACGGAAACCCGGCGGCGTATTTTCGACGACATCCTGATCAATAACCGAGTCGAAAACGACGGAGGCAACCTCTGGCTCGACGTACCGGTCCGAAGACTCTACGAAGGAGTAATGCAGTTTGCGGGTTGCGTCCAGACGGTTTGCAACATGCGCTATTGGGCGAGGGAAACCGGATAGCGGCGTAACCTGCCCGCGCTACGAGCCGTAGCGGGTCGCCATCTGAGCCAGGGTTACAGGCGGCACACCGGCGGCTTGGCCGGCTTGGCCGAAGGCGGTCATGCGGGCCTCGCACACGTCCTGCATGGCGGCGCGCGCGGCCTTCAGGTAGTCGCGCGGGTCGAAGCCGTCAGGTGATTCGGCGAGCACCTTGCGCACGGCGCCGGTCATCGCCAGCCGGTTGTCGGTGTCGACGTTGATCTTGCGCACGCCGTGGCGGATGCCGCGCTGGATCTCCTCCACCGGCACGCCCCAGGTCTGGCGGATGCTGCCGCCGTAGGCGTTGACCAGGTCCTGCAACTCCTGCGGCACCGAAGATGAACCGTGCATCACCAGGTGGGTGTCGGGCAGGCGGCGGTGGATCTCCTCGATGCGCGCCATCGCCAGCACCTCGCCGTCCGGCTGGTGGGAGAACTTGTAGGCGCCGTGGCTGGTGCCGATCGCCACCGCCAGGGCGTCCACCCCGGTGTCGGCCACGAACCGCTGGGCCTCGTCGGGGTCGGTCAGGAGCTGGTCGTGCGAAAGCGTACCCTCGGCGCCGTGGCCGTCCTCCTTGTCGCCCATGCCGGTCTCCAGCGAGCCGAGCACGCCGATCTCGCCCTCCACGGTCACCCCCTTGGCGTGCGCCAGCGCGACCACCTCGCGCGTCACGCGCACGTTGTAGTCGTAGTCGGCGGGCGTGGCGGCGTCCTCGCCCAGGGAGCCGTCCATCATCACCGACGTGAAGCCCTGCTCGATGGCGCTGCGGCAGGTGGCGGGGCTGTTGCCGTGATCCTGGTGCAGGGCAATCGGTATGCGCGGATGGAGCTCGGCGGCGGCCAGCATCAGGTGGCGCAGATAGCCCTCCTGGGCGTAGCTGCGCGCCCCGCGCGACGCCTGGATGATGACCGGCGACTCGGTCTTGTCGGCGGCGGCCATGATGGCCTGGATCTGTTCCATGTTGTTGACGTTGAAGGCCGCCAGCCCGTAGTCGTTCTCGGCGGCGTGGTCTAGCAAAATGCGCATTGGCACAAGTGGCATTGGTGGATCCTTGTATCTGGGGTAGCGGTAGTCAGGCCACCGTGGTCGAGCAGAATGCGCATCGGCACGACTGGCATGACGGCTCGAATTGTAGCCGCGGCGGCACTGTCTGACCACCGGGGTCGAGCAATGCGCATCGGCGCGAGTGGCCTGAGGCCCGGACTGAAACTGCCGGAGCGTTGTCTGACCACCGTGACCAGGCAGCGTGCGCACCGGCGCGAGTGGCATGGAGGCGCGAACGCAGCCCGGCGGGGCGGGGTGGGAACGCCAAGGGCGGTAGCCGTGGACCGAAAGTGAGATGCGCGAGGCAGCGTGCCATGCGATCGGCCCCAGTAGTACTCGTTGTGCTCCAGGCACAGTCCCCGCGAATCGCGAGCATGGAAAGAATCGCGAAAAAGTTGCGCGCACCCCTTGACGCGATTTTCGAGGCTCATGGTGGCTCGCTACGGCCCGCGGCGGCCCCTCCGACTGTCTGGAAACGACTTCGCCTCCGCGGACGCGCCAGCGCCCCGCTGAGCGGCCTGCAGGGCGCCGTTCGACCGCCGTCGAGGACTCGGACAAGTCGGCTATTTTCAATCCCATGGTATACTTACGAGTATGAGTGAGCCGCCTTCTCCCGCCCCCTGGTCCACTGTCGCCGCGCTTCCCGATTACCTCCTCCTGGCGCAGACCGTGCAGCTCGCCCGCCACGAGCAGGCGCTGCAGATCCTGGTGCTCGACCACCTGCGCGAGATCGAGGCGCGCCGCCTCCACCTGACCCGCGGGTACGGCAGTTTGTTCGACTACGTCGTGCACGAGTTGGGCTACACCGCGGCCGCCGCCTGGCGGAGGATCAAGGCGATGCGGCTGTGCAGCCAGACCAACGGGGCGCGCGAACTGCTGCAGGACGGCTCGCTGAACCTGAGCAACGCGGCGCAACTGCAGAACCTGTTCGAGCGCAGCGACCGCAGCCGGGGCCGTCCGCCGGGCGGTGACGGAGCGGGTGATGGCGTGGGCGGGGAGCCGCGGGGTGACGGCGCATCGGGGAAACCGGGACCGGCGGCTGCGCCGCGCGCCGGCGAGCGCGACTTGGCGCCACCCGAAGCCGGGCCGGAACCGGCAGCGGCGCCGGTGCTGGACGCGGCGGCGCGGGAGGAGCTGGTGCGGCAGGCGGCGGGCAAGAGCACGCGCGAAGTGCAGCAGATGCTGGCCGAGGTGGACCCGGAGCTGGCGCGGCCGAGCGACCGGTTGCGCGCGCTCGGAGGTGGGCGCTGGGAGCTGAAGGCGGCGGTCGACGCGGAGTGCCGGCACGGGCTGGAGAAGCTGCAGATGCTGCTGTCGCACACGGATCCGCACCTGACGCTGGGCGGGCTGGTGGCGCGGCTGGTGCGCGACGGCCTGCACCGCTACGACCCGGCACGGCCACCGCGCGTCCGGCGTACGGGCGGTCGCGGCTCGGACGACGGCGCGGGATCCGCGAGCACGCCGGCACTACCGGTCAGCGGTGAGCTCAACGGTCCGCCGGCGAATCGCCAAGCCGAGGCCCAACTCGGTCGGGCGTCGCGTGCGGTGGCGCAGCACGGCGACGGTGGGGCGGTGTCGGCGGCGAAACAGCGTGCGGAGAACGCGTGCGGCGGCGCGAAGTCGGCGGCTGCGAATGACCTGTCCGGTCCCTCGGCCCCGAAGCGGCCGGCGGAAGCCGCGCATGGCGAAACGAACTCCGCGGCGGTGCGGGATAGTGTCTGCCGCTCCGATTCGGCGCCGAAGGAGTCCGCGCCGGTGGGGAGCAGAGACGGACACACCACTTCGCCGGCGAAGCGCCCCTCGGTCACCGGGCACGGCAACGCGTCACGGGCGGCGGCACCGAACAGCGGTGCGCACACCACTTCGCCGACGAAGCGTCAATCCGAAGCCCAACCCGGGACCAAGTCGCATGCGGCAGCGCGGCACGGCGGCGGTCCGGCGGTTTCGGCGGCGAAGCGGGACACCGAGGCGGAGCGCGGCGGCCCGAAGTCCGCGCCGGCACGGGACACGCTCCGGCGCTCCGACTCGCCGGCGAAGGGAGTCATTCAGGACGAGGGCGTGCATATTGGGGAAGCGGCATGCCGTGGTGCCGGCGCGGCTTGGGCGCCGGGTCGCGGTCGGGAGACGGAGCACGGATGCGGGCAGCCGAGGGCGATGCACGGCATCAGCGGCGAGGGTGCTTCGCCGGCGAAGCGGCACGGGAAAGCCGACGGCGATGGCCGCGATGTGGGTGTGCACGGTGTCCTGGAGCGTGCAACGGGCGCGCACGGACCGCGGGCCGACGCCAACCGGTGCAACGCATCGTGGGCACCGGTGCCGGGTGACCGCCGGTTCCCGACCTTGGCGGCGCAGCGGCTGGCGTACGCCGCCGGGCTTGGCGCGGTGGGGCCGGCGGAGCGTTCGCCGGCAGTGCAGCGGCACCTCGCCGCGTTGCATTCCCTCGGTGCGGCGCCGGGCTCCCGGTCGCGGTACATCCCGGCGGCGGTGAAGCGGGAGGTGTGGCGGCGCGACCAGGGTAGTTGCAGCTATGTCGACCCGCACAGCGGGCGGCGGTGCGGCTCCCGCTATCGGCTGGAGATCGACCACATCGTGCCGTTCGCGCTCGGCGGCGGTGCGGAGCCGGCAAATCTCAGGCTCCATTGTGAAGCGCACCACAGGTTGCGCCACGCTGAGCGCCACGGCCACCCCGCGCGGATGGCCGACTGAAGCCCGAGCGCCCCGGTGTCCGCGGTCGATCCGAACGGCGCGACCTGGGACGGCAGGCAGGTGGGCTCGATAGGCGATATCGGGTGCTTCAGCATGCAGTCGGGCAAGGCGGTCTCGGGCATTGAGGCCGGCGTCGCGACGACCGACGACCCCGCCAAGGAACGCGGGCGGACCGTCGGATCGCATGCGGCAATCGAGTGGGTTGGGGCGTGACCGCGCCGTCGTGGAAGTCTGCACTCCGGAGCCGAGGCGAAGGAGACCCTGGATGATCGTGCCAGGCATTACTTCGATAGGGGTATTGGTGGCGGCGCCTCCGTGGACCACATCATTGCCGGCGGTCGGGATAAAGCAGCGCTCCATCGCCTCGCCGATCCAGTTCGCCAAGCCCGCGGATGTTCGCTTCCGCGCCAGCGAGCGGGGAGACCATGCTGCAATGATCTGCTTACCGCTGTTCGCGTTCGCACCCCCGGCGGGCCGGGGTTTGACCACCGGGCGCCTGTTGCCGTACCGTCCCCGAGTCGCCATGGAAGACTACTTTGCCGGCATCGAGCCGATCCGCTACGAGGGCCCCGAATCGCGCAATCCGCTGAGTTACCGCTACTACGATCCCGACCGCGTCGTGGCCGGCAAGCGCATGGCGGACCACTTCCGCTTCGCGGTCGCCTACTGGCACACCTTCCGCGGCACCGGCGTCGACCCGTTCGGCCAGCAGACCCTGGTGCGCCCCTGGGACGACCCGGTGGACTCGGTCGACAACGCGCTGCGCCGCATGCGCGTGGCGTTCGACTTCATCGCCCGGCTGGGCGTCGGCTTCTACTGCTTCCACGACCGCGACATCGCCCCCGAGGGCGCCTCCCTGGCGGAGTCCAACCGCAACCTGGACCAGGTGGCCGACCTGGCCGGGAAGCTGCAGGCCGATACCGGCATCCGGCTGCTGTGGGGCACCGCCAACCTGTTCGCCAACCCGCGCTACATGAACGGCGCCGCCACCAACCCCGACGCGCACGTGTTCGCCTACGCGGCGGCGCAGGTCAAGAAGGCGATGGAGGTGACCCACCGCCTCGGCGGAGCCAACTACGTGTTCTGGGGCGGGCGCGAGGGCTATGCCACCCTGCTCAACACCGACATGAAGCGCGAGCAGGACCACCTCGCGCGCTTCCTGCACATGGCCGCCGACTACGCGCGCGAGATCGGCTTCGACGGCACCCTGCTGATCGAGCCGAAGCCGAAGGAGCCCACCACCCACCAGTACGACTTCGACGCCGCCACCGTGCTCGCCTTCCTGCGCGGCTACGGGCTCGACCGGTTCAAGCTCAACGTGGAGTGCAACCACGCCACCCTCGCCGGCCACACCTTCGCCCACGAGCTGCAGACCGCCTCCGACGCCGGCCTGCTCGGCTCCATCGACGCCAACACCGGCGACGAACTGATCGGCTGGGACACCGACCAGTTCAACCTCGACCCGGCGGTGACCAGCGCGGCGATGATGATCGTGCTGCGCCAGGGCGGCATCGCGCCGGGCGGGTTCAACTTCGACGCCAAGCTGCGCCGCGAGTCGACCGACATCCGCGACATGTTCGCCGCCCACGTGGGCAGCATCGACGCGTTCGCCCGCGGCCTGCTGATCGCCGACCGCATCATCAGCGACGGCACCCTCGACCGGTGGCGCCGCGAGCGCTACGCCAGCTACGACACCGGCACCGGGGCCCGGATCGAGAGCGGCGCCGCCGGCTTCCGCGACCTGGAGCAGTGGGTGCTGGAGGCGGGCGAACCGCCGCGGCGGTCGGGCCGCCAGGAACAGTTCGAGAATCTGGTCGCCGGTTTCTGGTAGGATCGCGCGTGGTTCGATGCCCGGGCCCGCATGATTCCGCCGTCACGGCGCTGTCGAGACGAGTGTCCCGCCCATGAGATCCAATCTCTCCCAGGAACAGGTGCTCGATCTTCTGCACCACCGGCGCAGCGACCGCTACGTGGTCAACACCGCCAACACGGTGGAGGTGCTGCTGTTCGGCAACTGTTTCAGCGGGGTGCAGGTCGAGGGGCTGGACCAGGTCGAAGACCTGTCGCGCAGCGGGCGTACGCTGATCTTCATTCCCAACCACCAGAGCGAGTACGACTGGATGCTGCTGCAGACCTATCTCGCGCAGCGCTACATCCGCACCGCCATCCAGGCGGGCGAGAACCTGTACGTCGGCCCGGTCGACACGTTCCTGCGCAAGTGCGGCGCGTTCATGACCATCCGCGACCGGCGCTCGTTCTACGCCCGCCACTGGCTCGCCGACTGGACGATGCGCGCCCTGCGGACGCGGCCCTACGTGCTCACCAAGGAGCAGTACAACAAGCTCTACCTGGCGCAGATCAAGCGGGTGCTCGGGGAGGGGCTGCACCTGATGATCTTCCCCGGCTACGAGATCGACCGCAATACCGGCGAGGCGAAGTACGGACGCTCCTACTCGGGCAAGTTCGCCGAGCTGTCCCCGTACGTGTTCCTGGTGCTGAACACGGCGATCCGCCAGATGGGCGTCGACGGGGCGCTGTACGTACCGGTCAACATCTCCTACGAACGCATCCCGGAGGACATCGTGTTCCGCCAGTACCAGGCGCGCTCGCGCAAGAGCAAGATCGCCAAGTACGTCTACGATCACTACTACGCGTTCATGAAGATGCCGTTCGCGCGCCGCATCCGCGATCAGCGCTCGCGGGTGCTGATCCGCTTCGGGGAGGGAATCCCCGCCGACCGCCATCGCCGCGCCCGCGAGCTGGCCGCGGTGTTGCACGAGCGGATGGGCAAGCTGATGCGGGTGTACGAGAGCACGCTGGTGTTCGCCTCCCTCGACGACCGCTACAAGATGAGCCGCGACGAACTGGACGAGCGGCTGGTCACCACCCTCGACCGGATCGAGGCGCACGGGCTGGACACGACGCCGCTGTATGACGCCGACCGCCGCCGACTGCCCACGGAGGACCTGCTCGCGCGCACCGTAAAGGTGTACAATTTCCCCGACGTTCCCATCATCCCGTCCAAGTCCTACATGACGCTCGAATACGACGACCGGGAGGTCTTCATCCACCATCCCCACCTGGCTGCCTACTACGGCAACAAGCTCAAGCACATCCTGCAGGCCGACGCCGCGTGACGCACAGCCCCGACAAGATCCCCGACCGCCTGCGCGCGCTCAGCAGCCGCTCCGACCCGGGCGAGGAGTACTCCATCCTGCCGCCGGGGTACCGGCCCGGGCAGACCAAGTTCATCATCGTCACCGGCAGCGTGATCAGCGGCCTCGGCAAGGGCGTGTTCTCGGCCGGCCTGGCGGCGCTGCTGGAGGAGCGCGGCCATCGCACCAACCTGATCAAGATGGACGGCTACTTCAACGAGGACGCCGGCACCCTGAGCCCGTTCCGCCACGGCGAGGTGTTCGTGCTCGACGACGGCACCGAGTGCGACATGGACATCGGCACCTACGAACGGTTCGTCGACAAGAGCTTCTCGCAGCACAACATCTTCACCAACGGGCGGCTGACCCGGCGGCTGAACGAGCTGGAGCGCAGCGGCCAGTTCTCCGGCTCCGACGTGCAGTTCTATCCGCACGTGACCGGCGAGGTGATCCGCTTCGTGCGCGAGTCGTCGCTCGCCAACGAGGCGGACATCACCCTGGTGGAGATCGGCGGCACGGTCGGCGACGAGGAGGTGCGGCCCTACATCTCGGCGATGAGCGAGCTCGCCTACCAGGAGGGCGAGCACAACGTGTTCTTCATCAACCTGGCGTGGATCATCGAGGCCCCTCACCTGAACGAGCAGAAGAGCAAGGCCGCCCAGCACGGCACCCAGATGCTGATGCAGATGGGCATCAAGCCGCACATGCTGGTGTGCCGGTGCGAGAATCCGGTGGAGCGGGCGGTGCTGCGCAAGCTCGCGCAGCGGCTGCGCCTGCCGGAGCGCCACGTGATCGACCTGCACAGCCAGCGGTCGGTGTACCAGGTGCCGGACCACCTGGCGGCGCAGGACGTCGACCGGCTGACCCTGGACTACTTCGGCCTGACGCCGCGGCAACGGCAGGTGCGGTTCAACTTCAGCGCCTACCTGGAGCGCCTGGGCAGCGCCGGCGAGCGCGTGGTGGTGGGCCTGGCCGGCAAGTACATGGGTCCGCGCGACACCTATGCCAGCATCCACAGCGCGCTCGAGCACGCCGGCTGCGCCTGCGGCGTCGAGGTGGAAGTGGTGGATATCCCTACCGACGCCATCGAGCACGCCGGCGGACGCGCCGAGCGGGTGGCCAGCGCCGCCGCCCACCTCGCCGCCATGGACGGCATCATCGTGCCCGGCGGCTTCGGGGCGCGCGGCTGGGAGGGCAAGGTCGCCTGCATTACCCACGCCCGCACCAGCGGGCTGCCGATGCTCGGCATCTGCTACGGGTTCCAGGCGGCGATGGTGGAATACGCCCGCTCCTGCTGCGACATGGCGGACGCCAACACCACCGAGAACGACGCCAACAGCGCCGATCCGGTGGTCTGCCTGCTGCCGGAACAGTACGAGATCGAGGGCATCGGCGGCTCGATGCGGCTCGGGCGGCACGAGGTGGCGCTGCTTGCCGGGTCGCGGGTGGCCGCCCTGTACCGGGGACAGAAGGCGCACGAGCGGTTCCGCCACCGCTACGAGTTCAACCCGCTGTACAAGGATGCGTTCGAAGCAGGCGGCATGGTGTTCTCCGGCTGGGCGCCGGGGCAGCCGATCATCCAGGTCGCCGAGCTGCCCGAACATCCGTTCTTCATCGGGGTGCAGTTCCACCCCGAGTTCACCAGCCGGCCGGCGCGCCCCAACCCGCTGTTCCACAGCTTCGTGGCCGCGTGCGCCGCACAACGGCGCACGCGCGCCGGCGGCGCCGATACCGCGCACCGCGCCGCGCAGGAGCCGAG
>JAPPGB010000113.1 GCA_028821475.1 Spirochaetaceae bacterium | reverse complement strand
CCCCACCCTTGTCAATCTCTCCGTGCTTCAACACCTCAAGCGTGAGATCGTCCTGCCGCGCCGGCCGGGGGCCATTGACATCGGCGCGAGGTGTCTCCCATGGTCAGGCGGGCCGCGAACCCGGCCAGTCTGCGCCGGGGGGTGAATTTCAGCGCGCGGCACGCCAACAAGGAGGCCAACATGGCTCAAAATCGATTTCGAGGTTCGCATCCGCTGGCGCGGAGCGTAACGATGGCGGTGATTGCACTGCTGTGTGCGGGAGCGCCGCTGTGGGCCACCGGCGCGGAGGAAGGAGCATCCGCCGAGGGGATGCAGCCGGTCGAGCTCACCTTCACCTACTGGGGGTCGCCGTTCGAGCGCGAAGCGGTCGAACAGATGCTGCAGGCGTTCAACGACAGCCACCCCAACATCCAGGTGCGCGGTCAGCACATACCCGACGGCTACGGGGAGAAGATTGCCACCATGGTGGCCGCCGGTACGCCGCCTGACGTGGGCTACCTGTTCGAGGCCCTGGCGTTCCCCTGGGCGCAGGACGGCGTGATTGCGGATCTGACACCCCACTTCAAGGCGGATCCGGAGGCCAGCAACCGCCTGGCGGCAACCTATTACAACTACGACGGCGGAACGAAGACGATCGGCACCAATGCCGCCGCCGAAACGATGATCCTGTACTACAACAAGAGCCTGTTCGACACCGCCGGGGTGGACTATCCGCCGTCACAGGCTTCGGAGGCGTGGACCTGGGAGGAATTCCTTGCCGCGGCGCGCAAGCTCACCGTGGACCGGAACGGCAACAATGCCGACAGCGACGCCTTCGATCCCGAGAACATCGACGTGTTCGGCGTTTCGTTCCCGTCCTGGTGGGGCGGCTACCTGCCCATGATCTACAGCAACGGCGGCCAGCTCGCCAGCGACGACGGCCAGCGGCTGATGCTCGACGAGCCCGAGGCGGTCGAGGCGCTGCAGGCGCTGCAGGACATGATCTACGTCCATCACGTGGCCCCGACGCCGGCCCAGTCGGAGGCGATGCCGTCGCAGGCAGTCATGATGCAGTCGGGCAAGGTGGCAATGGGGGTCAACGGCCACTGGGCGATCCTCGACTACAGCCAACTCGAATTCGACTGGAGCATCGGCGTGCTGCCCTACCACCAGGAACCGGTCACCATCCTGCTCGGCTCGCCGTCGGTGATCTTCGCGGCCACCGAGCATCCGGAGGAGGCGTTCGAGTTCTACAAGTTCCACAACGACCCCGCGCAGGTCGACCTCTACGCCAAGGGTCTGTGGATGCCGCTGCAGCTCGACTACTACACCGATCCGGACAAGACCGCCGAGTGGCTCGACGCCATCCCCGGGGTATATCCGCCCGAGTCGCGCGGCGTGCTGATCGACTACACCCTGAACAACACTCCGCGCCAGCCGCCGGCGTACTGGCTCAAGAACCAGTCGCAGATTTTCTCCGAGGCGATCGACCCGGCCATGACCAAGCTGTGGGCGGGCGAGGCGACCGCCCAGGAGGCGATGGACCAGGCGGTGCGCGACGCCGGGCCGCTGATGCAGGGGCGCTGGTAAGCGTCAGACTTCGGCCATCGCTCCCGGGGTGGCGGCGCCGCTGCCGTGGCCCGCGCCCCCGGGGCGCACCCGCTTCCGGGCCGGACCGCGCTCCGGCTCGGCTTGGCCGCGCCGGTTGGGGGCCTGAGTGGCAACGACGCACAGTAAGGACCGGGGCCTGTCGCGGCCGGGAACGCGGGCGAAGAGCGCGCGGCTCAGCCACCACCGGCGCCGCGAGGTGTTCTGGGGCATGGCGTGCGCCGCGCCCGCGGTGCTCGGGTTCCTGTTCTGGCAACTCGGGCCGATCGTCGCCAGCCTGCTCATCGCGCTGACCGACTGGCGCATCGCCGCCAGCCCCAACTGGATCGGCTTCGACAACTTCGCGCACATCCTGACCGGGGACCGGCTGTTCAGAAAGTCGCTCGCGGTCACCGCCTACTACGCGCTCGGCAGCGTCCCGTTGCGCCTGCTGGCCGCGTTCGCCCTGGCGGTGTTGCTGAACCAGAAGATCCGCGGCCTGCCGGTGTTCCGCACCATCTTCTACCTGCCGTCGATCGTGCCGCTGATCGCCAGCAGCGTGCTGTGGATCTGGCTGTTCAATCCCGACTTCGGCCTGCTCAACGCCATCCTGGTGCCGCTCGGCGTGCCGCGGCTGCAGTGGATCTACGGCAGCACCACCGTCATCCCGGCGCTGATCCTGATGAGCATGTGGGACATCGGACCGATGATGATCATCTTCCTCGCCGGCTTGCAGGGCGTGCCGCGGCAATTCTACGAGGCAGTCGAGATCGACGGCGGCAATCCCTGGCACAAGATGCGCCACGTCACCATCCCGATGGTCACGCCCACCATCCTGTTCAACCTGATCCTGAGCGTGATCGGGACCATGCAGACCTTCGTGCAGGCCTATGTGATGACCGAGGGCGGCCCCAACAACGCGAGCCTGCTGTACGTGCTCTACCTGTACAACAAGGCGTTCGAGCAGTCTCAGATGGGATACGCCTCGGCGCTGGCGTGGATTCTGTTCGCGATCATCGCCGCGCTGAGCGTGCTGCTGTTTCGCAGTTCGTCGCGCTGGGTGTACTACGCGGGCCGATGACATGAGTACACCCACCCTTGGCCGTACCGGCAGAATTGGGCGCACGGCCAGACGTGGGCGCACGGCCAGACTTGGCCGCACGGGCCGCGCCCGCATCAGTGCCCTGTCCGCGTACCTCCTCCTGCTCACCGGCAGCGTGGTGATGCTGATTCCGCTGCTGTGGCTGGTGCGCAGTTCGTTCATGGGGCTGGGCCAGATCTTCGTCTTTCCACCCGAGTGGATCCCCGATCCATGGCATTGGGACAACTACCCCAAGGCGCTCACCACGATCCCGTTCGTGCGCTACTTCTTCAACACGCTGTTCATCCTGGTGCCGACCGTGATCGGCACGCTGATCACCGCATCCCTGGCCGCCTTCGGCTTCTCGCGGTTGCAATGGCCCGGCCGCGACTGGGTGTTCGGCGTGTTGTTGAGCGCGCTGATGCTGCCGTACGCGGTGACCCTTATCCCCACCTTCCTGCTGTGGGCGCGCATCGGTCTGATCAACACCTACTGGCCGCTGGTGCTGCCCGACTGGTTCGGCGGCACCATCTTCTACGTGTTCCTGCTGCGGCAGTTCTTTCTGACGCTGCCGAAGGAGCTGGACGAGGCGGCGATCATCGACGGCGCCAATCCCCTGCAGGTGCTGCGCCACGTGGTGGTGCCGCTGAGCAGGCCGGCGCTGATCACGGTCGCCATCTTCTCGGCCCTGTTCGAGTGGAACGACTTCCTGGGACCGCTGATCTACCTCAACGACTCGCGGCAGTTCACCCTGGCCCTGGGGCTGGCGGAGTTCACCGGGCTGTACACCTCGCAGTGGCACCTGCTGATGGCCGCCTCGACGGTGGTGATCGCACCGGTGCTGGTGCTGTTCCTGTTCGCCCAGCGCTACTTCATCGAGGGCATCACCCTCACCGGCATCAAGGCCTGACCCGCGGCAAGTGGACTAGAGAAGGAATCCGCCGTTGTTCACCGGACGTGACCGGCGGCGAGGGTGGTTTGCAAGCCGGGCGATGCTGGTAGCGAATGCGATGTAGTCGTCGAAGCTGAGTTCCGCGTTCCGTACGGTGGCGCGCATATCCCGGCGTAACTCGTCCGAGCCTGCCAGCGCGAGCAATTCGGCCCTTTCAGCCGCGGTCAGCGGGACCGTAGTTCGTTCGGATTTCCTCATACAGCTCCAATCTGTCGAACAACGCGAAGTACTCGCGCGTCCGTTCCCAGTCGATCTCACCCGCGTAGCGTTCAGCCAGCGACTCGATGTCGGCCATGTCACGGCGTTCCCGCCGCGTTTATCCGAATGTGTCCAGGCCGCAGGTCGCACGACACGGTACCTTGACCCGAGAGCCTTGACCATGGGAAGGGTGCCGCTTAGGTTCGGGCACATGCGGCATACCCATGACCATCCCGAGGGACTCGTCCGCGAGCTCCATCGGCGCGCCCAGCAGTTTCGGCTGGACGTGCTGGAGATGGTGCACGACAGCAACAGCGGCCACCTCGGCGGCGCGTTCTCCTGCGCCGAGATCCTGGCCGCGCTCTACTTTCATCACCTGCGCATCGATCCCGAGCGCCCCGACTGGCCGGACCGCGACCGGCTGCTGTTCTCCAAGGGGCACGCCTGCGCCGCCCTGTACTCGGCGCTCGCCCACCGTGGGTTCTTCCCGCCCCCCGAGCTGCTGAGCTTCCGCAAGGTTGACAGCCGCCTGCAGGGCCACCCGGACCGCAAGACGCCGGGCATCGAGATCCCCGCCGGGCCGCTCGGGCACGGGGTGGCGGTCGGCTGCGGCATGGCGCTGGCCCTGCGCGAGCGCGATGCCAAGCCGTCGGCGCAGACGGCGCCGTCCGGGGCGGCCTCGCCGGCCAGCGTGTACGTGGTGCTGGGCGACGGCGAGATCGACGCCGGGGTGATCTGGGAGGGCGCCATGCTGGCCGCCAAGTACCGGCTCGGCAACCTGGTGGCGATCCTGGACTACAACGGCACCCAGCAGACCGGCGCCACCGCCGACGTGATGCCGCACGAGCCGATCGCCGCCAAGTGGGAGGCGTTCGGCTGGCACGTGCAGGAGATCGGCGGCCACAACGTGCGCGAGGTGCTGGAGGCGCTCGACCGCGCCGACCAGGTGCACGCGCGGCCCGCCGTGATCATTGCCCGCACCACCAAGGGGCGCGGAGTGTCGTTCATGGAATACGACCACAACTGGCACGGTACGCCGCCCACCGAGGAGCAGTACACGGCCGCCAAGGTGGAGCTGGAAGCGGGGATGGGCCAGTGGCTGAACTGATCAACACCCGAGTCGCCTACGGCAAGGCGCTGGTCGAGCTGGGGCGCAGCAACCCGGATGTGGTGGTGCTGTCCGCCGACGTTTCCAACTCCGACCACAGCTTCATGTTCGCCGACGAGTTCCCGGACCGGTTCATCAACACCGGCATCGCCGAGCAGTCGCTGGTGGACTGCGCGGTAGGCCTGGCGCTGGCCGGCAAGATCCCGTTCGTCAACACCTTCGGCGTGTTCCTGGCCACCCGCGCCGTGGAGATGATCCGCACGCACGTGTGCTACGGGCGCGCCAACGTCAAGCTGATGGCGGCGTACGGCGGGGTGTCACCGAGCTTCGAGGGCCCCACCCACCACGCCACCGAGGACATCGCCATCATGCGCACCTTCCCCGGCATGCGGGTGGTGGTGCCCGCCGACCCCTACGCCCAGACCGAGCTGCTGCACCAGGTGGCGGCCAGCGACGGCCCGGTCTACTTCCGCATGAACCGCAACGAGGTGCCGCCCGTATACGGCACTGGCGACGCAGGGCCTGCCGGCGCCCTGCAATTGGGCCGCGCCCAGGTGGTGCGTGCCGGCAGCGACCTGACGATCGTCGCCGCCGGCGTCATGGTCGCGCGCGCCGTGGCCGCGGCCGCGCAGTTGGCGGGGGAGGGCGTGCAGTGCCGTGTGATCGACCTGCACACCATCAAGCCGCTGGACGCGGACACCCTGGCCGCGGCGGCCCGCGACACCGGCGCCGTCGTCACCGCCGAGGAGCACAACATCATCGGAGGCCTCGGCGGCGCCGTGACCGAGGCGTTGGCCGAGACCTGTCCCGTGCCCGTGGTGCGCGTGGGCATCGCCGACCGCTTCACCGAGTCCGGCCCCTACTTCGACCTCCTCGACCGCCACGGCTGCTCCACCGCCGACGTCCTCGCCAGCGCCCGCCGCGCCCTGGCGCTGAAGGCACGAGCGAGACGATCATGATCGGCGGTCTCATGCCGAAGAGAGTCAGGACCTGTCGCTGCGATGGCCGCTGAACATCACGAGACCCCCATCATAAACGTCGCTTCCTATCTCCGTGACTTGTATCAACTGATTGTCCTGTTACTGGCGGACGAGAAGGTGGCCGGCGACACTCAGTTCAAAGAGCTCTCCGAAGTCAACCACGACAGCGAAGTGAACCGTCTACTGATCTGGATTGCCACGGCTACTCGCCAGCTCCTTGACCTGAGACCTCGCCACGTTGGCGATGCGCCATGCGGGCGATATTGGGACATATTCCCTGGCGATGATCTCGCTGCCGCACCCCTGCGATTCCGGCAGGCGTGTAATATCATCATTCACGCCGTGGAATTGATATCGTACGACCCCGACTGCGGCTACCACAGAGGAACGATCACGATCCGAGGAAGACGGCGTGGCAGAGGCCGGCACGCCAACCGCGCTATGCTGGACTTCGGCCAGTTTGCAAAGTACTGTATCCTGTTGAGCAAGGAGGTCGCATAGGCAGGCATCCCATGGCTACCAGCAGAACTATCTACAAGTACCACTTCAAGTTAGGCAACAAGATCGTACATACGGGTATCACCAATGACCTTGATCGTCGTGAGGCTGAGCATCGGGGCAAACAGGGCTGGGAGATGGGTCACATCAAACAGGTTGGCGTTCGTACCACCGCGGCCGCCGCGAAGGAGTGGGAAGATGAGCAGCGTGAACAAGGCAAGCCAACCGGTCCGTAGCAGTCACCGAGCACATGCGGCTGCCCACCCCGCAGTTCGGTTGATGGCTACTGGAGTGGAGGCGGGTTAGAGTACGCCCGGCTCGTCATTGGTACGGGCGACAGCAGGAATGTGGAACATCGATATGGCACGGCGACGACCCAGAGAGCAGAAAGACGGGGGCAGAGCCGCTGCCACGCAATCAGCGACGACCGGATACGAGGCCGAGCTGTGGCGTATGGCCGACGCGCTGCGTGGCTCGATGGACGCGGCGGAGTACAAGCACGTCGTCCTGGGCCTGATCTTCCTCAAGTATATCTCGGACGCCTTCGAGGAGCGGCACGCCCAGCTCGAACGGGAGCAGGCCGAGGGCGCCGACCCGGAGGATCCGGACGAGTACCGCGCGGAGAGCATCTTCTGGGTCCCGCGCGAGGCGCGCTGGCGCCGTCTCAAGGCGCAGGCCAGGCAGCCCACAATCGGCCAGCTCGTCGACGAAGCCATGGCCGCCATCGAGCGCGACAACCCGGCGCTCAAGGACGTGCTGCCCAAGGACTACGCCCGCCCGGCCCTCGACAAGCAGCGGCTCGGCCAGCTCATCGACATGATCAGCAACATCAAGGTGGGCGACCGGGACGCCCGCTCCAAGGACGTGATCGGCCGGGTCTACGAGTACTTCCTGTCCCAGTTCGCGAGCGCCGAGGGCAAGAAGGGAGGCGAGTTCTACACCCCGCGCTGCGTCGTCAAGCTCCTGGTCGAGATGCTGGAGCCCTACCGGGGCCGCGTCTACGACCCCTGCTGCGGCTCCTCCGGCATGTTCGTGCAGTCGGTCGAGTTCA
>JAPPGB010000112.1 GCA_028821475.1 Spirochaetaceae bacterium | reverse complement strand
CCGGCAACAGCTACTCCCTCCGCCTGCGGCAGAGCGCGCCTCTCCTCGACTCTACTTGAGCAACAGTATGCACTCGTTTCGAGACGCTGTAATCCGCTAATTGGCGAAGATCAATTGTCAACGAACTTCGCGGGCTCACAAGTAAACCTGTTAAAACTACACGGCGACCTCAGCCACTCCCAACGCTTGATCGTCACCGAGCGTGATTACGATACATTTCTTTCTCGCTTTCCGATTGTCGCGACGTTTCTTGCGAATCTTCTTATTACGAGAACTCCAGTACTAATTGGGTATAGCTTCGACGACCCTGACTTCCGACAGTTATGGGAAATGATTGGCGAGCGTTTGGGCAGAGATAGACCTCGCGCCTACGCGTTGTGTGTCGGAGCTAGCTTGGCGGAAGTGGCCCGTTTTGAACGCCGTGGGATAACCGCAATCAACTTGGCTCAGGATAAGAACAGATACGGTGAGGTGCTTCGTAACACATTTCAGGAGTTGAAGCAACATTGGCTCCAACAGATCATTTCTCATAGTCACATCCTTGAAGAGCAGTTGCTGCAACAATCTCAGCTTCCTGCCGACGCCGCAAACAACCTGTGTCACTTCGTTCTACCGCTAACCGTCCGGCCATTCTACCGCCAACATGTGTTCCCGGTTATTCGATCTCTCGGGCTTGTACCGGTTACGGTTAACGATGTCGTTTCTCCACCTGGAAGCGAGGTGGCTATGCAGGAAGCCCTTATTCATCAAGCGGCTTACGTCGTGATAGATGCGTCCAATGGAGCGTCACTGGAGACAGTTCTTGTCGCAGATCTGCGGAGAGATTCTTCATCAGTACTCGCTGTCATAGAAGACGGAACGAAGACGCCGACGTACATGAGAGGTATCGACGTAATTCAAAGACCAGCTCCGGAAGTTATAGATACAGAGAATTTCCTCCGCGAACTGGATCGTTGGTTTCGAGATGGATTGGAGAAGACCGACCCAGCCTTGGCGCGGGATGCGCATCGCTTGTTCAATCAACAGGAATACAGTGCAGCAGTCCTGTCAGCCATAACATACCTGGAAACAAAGTTGCGGTACCGGATCGACATTCCGTCACCGAAAAGCGACCGATTTATGTCCCTTAGGAAACTAGTAGAGACGGCTAAGGCGCAAGGTTATCTCGCCAAGTACGAGACTCAGCAGATCTTGAGTTGGTTGAAGGTACGAAATAATATTGCACACACGAATTCGACAGTTACCAGAGACGAATCTATTCGCATCATCGTCGGAGTAGAGGAGATCATGGGATCAAATCGGTGGAGAGCCGATAGTTCTCACCAGCTTTCTTGACTCGATCGCTTCGGGCTACTAGTCGTAGGCGGCTTTCGCGCATGCCGGTCTGTCAGTCCTCACCGTAGCCACGTTCTTCTCCCTGCTCATCGAGTCACCCCGATGAGGATCTCGTCCGATGGGTAAAGGAACAAGTCCCGGAAGGGTTCTTCGTCCCCTCGGATGTCGCCGAGGTGATGCTCGCGTACACGGACGTCATGATGTGGGTCCAGCGTCGCAAGCAATTCACTGCGAGCCCTGTCGACGCTGAAGACCCGGCCGGCCCGGTGGTGATGAACCACGCTCTTCCAGAATCCGGGGCAGATGTCGAACGAGTAGTACAGATTTTTCGCCGTGATGAAGACGTCCGAATCTACGATGTACGTCAGACCACCCTCACGGGAGATTCACGCCTAGCCTACGGGCGTACTTCTGAAAGGTTCCTCCGCGCAGCCCTGTCAGGTCATAGGCTTCCTTGAAACCGACACGGCCCTCGATCGCCGCGCGCAGCACCTGGGTCGCAAACAGTTCGCCTATACGCGTGTTCTGGTTGTTGTAGAAATCGCCGCCTCCACTCGGTTCGGCGCCACTCTCCTTGCGGCCGCGATTGACGTAACGCTCGTAGAAGTCGGCAAAGGTGCTGCGCTCAACGAGATGCAGGTCGAGAGCACGGCGGGCGGCCACCACGGGGCTCACCTTGAACGCCCGGGCGAGAGCATCGAAGGGCTTGGCCCGGCGTCTGACTTCCGCCCAATGCGCCCTAACCTCCTGTGCTGGTGCAAGGAATTCCGCCGCCGCCCGGTTGCACCAGTCCTCCACGTCCGTGCCGCGGGGGAGAAGGCCGTCAAAGCCGGAAACGCCTTCCGAGCCGAGCCATACGTGAGCCAACTCGTGAGCAAGCGTGAACATCTGTGCCGACTTCGCATCGGCACCGTTCACGAAGATCAGCGGCGCATAGGAGTCGGTAAGCGCGAAGCCACGGAATTCCTCTACGCTCAGCCGGCGCGAGGTGTTGTTCCCCACGACCCCATTGATCACCGCCATCACGCCGAGTTGCTCGATCGTGCGACGCAACTCGCTCACTGCGACCTGCCAAGTGGCCACTGCCAGCACCCATCCTTCGCCGAGACCGAGCGTCCGTCGCATCTCGCGACCCACAACTTCCGGCTCATCGGCAAGGCGGGCACTTGCCACGAAAGTCAGTGGGGCCACGTCGTTCTCGACGAGGGATTCCCGTAGCCACTCCTGTCGACGTTGCATCGTGTAGAGCGTATCGAGCAAATCGGGGCTCGGCGTGCCTCGCGTCGTGCCCGCCACGGTGCGATAGTCAGGCACGGGAAGGCGTTCGGCCGGGGGCTCGGGAAGGAAGAGGTAGCCGAGCGGCGTATGAGTGAGTTTGGCAAGCTTCTCAAGCTGCTTCAGCGTTGGTTGTCTCTCGCGCCGGACCCAGGCCGGGAGCTGTGGGATGCGCTTGGCAAGGCGCGCAACGTCGAAGCCGGCACGTTCACAGGCCCAGCGCAGCATCTCCGGGGACACTGGGACGCGCGTCATACCCGTCTCCCCGCGGCACCAACCCGACTGGACCGGACGAGGAGCGCACCGCCGCAGTCCTTGCGCGACTCTTGGACGATCACGGTCATTCCGGCGGACCTCGGAACTATCTTATCAATGATCGCCTGCTTGCGCGCACCGAACTCCCCAGGCACCACTGACCCCGCCTGCCCGCGTTCCGAAGCCTCAGAACAGCGCGCCGTCCCAGAGTTGCTGCAGGAAGGTGGTGTGGTGGAGCAGGTCGATGCCGTCTTCGGTGGTGCGGTCGTGGGGGTCCAGGGACACGACGATGCGGCGGCCGGTCTCCGGGTGATCGGCCTTCAGTTCGCGCAGCCCCTTGGCGTGATCGGCGCGCACCCGGCTGACCGCCTTCGCCTCCACCGCGCAATCGATGTGATTGACCACGAAGTCGACTTCGATGCCCGAACTGAGCCGCCAGTAGAAGAAGTCGGCGTAGCGCGCGCGGTACGAGTTGTAGCAGCACAGTTCGTGGAACACCCAGTTCTCGAATGCCTTGCCGAACAGCTCGCCGCCCGGCTGCAGCGCCCCGCGCCGGGCCAGGAAGTTCACCACTCCCACGTCCCCGAAGTAGAACTTCGGCGCCGCCACCACCCGCCGCTTCGGCCGCCTGCGATACGCGGGCAGGAACCGTCCCAGGAGCGTATCCTCCAGGATCTCGAAGTAGCCCCGCACCGTCTGGCTGGAGGTGCCGGTGTCGCGCGCGATGGTCGTGTAGTTCACCACGTCTCCGTCGGAGAGGGCGGCGAGCGCGAGGAAATCCGCGTAGGCAGGCAGGCGCCGGACCAACCCCTCGGCGGCGATTTCCTCCTTCAGGTACTGGGAGACGTACGCGTCGAGCAGCGGCAGCGGGCGCTCCGCGTCGTAGATGGGCGGCAGGTAGCCGTGGTTCAGCAGCCTGACCAGGTCCACTCCCGGTCCGATCTCCATCGCCGACAGCCCGTGCAGTTCACGCCGCTCGCCGCGCCCTCCCAGGAGGTTGGCCTGCCCGCGCCGCACCTTGCGGGCGCTCGATCCGCACAACGCGAAGTGCACGCCGCGCCGCTCCATGAGCCAGTGCACCACATCGAGCAGCTCCGGCACCTTCTGCACCTCATCGATCACGATGAAGCCGGCACCGTGCCGGCGCTGCTCCTCGATCAGCAGCTCCGGCGCCTGCAGATAGCGCCGGTAGGTCGCCGGCAACAGCAGGTCGACCCACGGCACATCGGGAAACTCGGCTCGGAGCAACGTGCTCTTGCCCGCCTGCCGCGGCCCCCATAGGAAGAACGTCGCCCGCGGATCGCTCCGCAACCCGAGTAATCGCGTGTATCTTCCCACGATAACTTGAATATTACATGAACTTCGCAAGCAGTCCAACGCAATCTGTCCCGAAGTACGTCCTCGGACTAGGCACTCGTCCATCCGCGCCAACCGATCCGCGCAGCCGCCAAGGGGCGATCCCGCTCGATCAGCCCAACTGCCCGGCACAAGTCGAACGGCCCGGTGACACTCCTAATAGCGCCTCGCATTCGACCCTCACGCACCAGAGATAAATTGAGTGGACCACTTGTCAAGAAGCGACGATCACGTGACAATAGCACTGACGAGGGCATCTCCGCTACCCCTTGCTGAGGCATCTGCGCTACGTCGGACATTCACCAATCGTATGATCCTGGAGGGATTAGTGTAGTTTGAAACCCGCTTTGAATATAAATATACTAAGGACAAGATCCTTCGACCTTGCACGTCGGGCTCGTTCATTCTCGACATCGCGATCTGAAGCTTTCGCTGATCGTACTTCTCACCGTGCCCATTCTGTGCATTACAATCGGAATTCTGCGACCCCTTACGTAAGATGTCGTCCGTCTACCTGTGAGAACCACATCGGATGAACAACTCCCCAGGTATGCGCGTGTCGGCATTGCTTGAACGCGCCAGCGAACATACCGTAGAAAGCTTAACTATGCCAGGTACCGTCGCGCTAGTTCGTGCCATACGTCCTGACCTGCTTCAAAGCCCTCGACGATACCAAACGCTGAGCCACTTTGTCGATATAGACACCGTCGTTTCCCACCCGCCACTACGTGAATTGTTGCTCGAAGCACTCCCGCCCCACAAGGCATCTGAGTTCGAAGGCCGTGTAGGAGCAAGCATATCGAAACTGCGAAGTGTAGACCCACTCCCCAACAGCCAACGGCGGGCGATACTTCAGTTCTTTGGACAAGTCGAAGTCCTCGACTCAGTAGATCACTACGACCCCTCCCCTGTGGATGTCAGACGACCGCTGTTCCCTCACCAGAAGCGAGCTGCTTCTGCCGTTGAGAACATTCTGTACAATGACGTTCCTCCTCACATATTGCTCCATTTCCCCACCGGGTGCGGGAAAACACGAACCGCAATGAGCATCGTAGCGTCGCACCTACGAGTTCGCACACCCACTCTGGTAATCTGGGTTGCCGAGACACGCGAACTTCTTGAGCAAGCCGCTTCAGAGTTTGACGATACGTGGAAAGATGTTGGTGACCGGCCCGTTCGTTGCCATCGATTCTGGGGACGGCATCCACCGCCGCCTCAAGACACTATAGACGGCATAGTTGTGGCCGGCTTGGCAAAGCTCCGATCTTATGCAACCGACCGCTCAATGCTTTGGTCCCTTGGAGACCGCACGAGCCTTGTCGTGTTCGACGAAGCTCACCACGCGACCGCACCCACGTACAAGGATCTAGTTGACACGTTAGTTCGCCGTAATCTCCGAACCGGTCTACTCGGATTGTCAGCCACGCCTGGGAGAACATGGAATGATCCAGACGAAGACGTGCGAGTTGCCGAAATGTTTGGGAATAACAAGGCTACTATCGACTTCGGCGATGGAGTCAATCCGGTGACAAGGCTCATCGAAACTGGTTATTTGGCCTCCGTGACGTTCACACGGATGGAGGTGACTACTCCGTTGTCTGAAGAGGATAGATCGGAGGTAGCACGGTCCCGCGATGTTCCTAGCCGGATACGCAGAATCGTCGATAGCGATATGCATCGTAACCTAGCGGTTATTCGACGGATTCTACACCTGATACGAGCACACAATCGGGTTCTTGTGTTTACATATTCCGTACAAAATGCAAAGCTGTTATCTAGAGTTTGTAGTGCCACCGGATGTAGATCGGACGTCGTGTCGGCGAACACGAACGTCAACCAGCGAGATCGGATAATCAGTCGTTTTAGGCGACCTGGGGGTAGGCCGATTGTCTTGGTAAACGTAGGCGTGTTGACTACAGGATTCGACGCGCCACGTGCAACAGCGGCGATCATTGATCGACCAACCAAGTCGTTGGTACTATATAGTCAGATGGTCGGTCGAGTGTTGCGTGGCCCTAAGGCGGGCGGAGCTAGCCGTTGCGAAGTAGTTACAGTTGTAGATACGAGTTTACCAGGATTTGGTGATGTATCGGATGCGTTTTTAAATTGGGAGGACGTATGGGCGTAATAGATCAACGAGAGCTTGATTTTGCGATCTTTCCGTCAACGTTGATCGCGGATGCGCTGCGAGATAGCGGCTACAAGGACACAGATCATGCGCTAGCGGAGCTAATTGATAATTCACTGGACGCCGACGCTGGGCACGTTGAAGTGATAGTAGTCGACGCGCCTCGGGATCCCACGATTCCTTTTTCGCGGGCTCGCACGAATGAGATCGCAGTCGCGGATGATGGTACCGGAATGGATCAACGGACGTTGCGGCGTTCTCTTCGGTTTGGCGATGGTACTAGGGCTGCGCGCACGAGGATCGGACGGTTCGGAGTTGGGCTACCAAACTCGTCTATGTCACAGTGCCGACGGGTCGATATCTGGACGTGGCAAAATGGATGTGATAACGCGTGGAGATGTTATCTTGATCTTGATGAGATCAAGCGCGGGGCCACGGAAGTATCTGAACCAGTCCACGATTCCGTGCCGCAACGTTGGAGATCTGTTGTTTCCGCGACCGAAGAGCTGACCGGGACTCTGGTGGTCTGGAGTCGATTGGACAGGGTAAAGTGGCAAGGTGGAAAGACGACCCTTCAACATACAGGTCGCTTGTGTGGACGCTTGTACAGGCATTACATCTCGGATCCACGGAACGCTTGCACTATAACGCTCGCACTCGCAACTCGGAATGAGGACGGCAGTTATCGCTTGCAGGACGACGCGGTGAATGAGTGTAAACCGAACGATCCCCTCTACCTAATGTATCCGTCATCCAACGCCGCTCCATTCCATGATCGTCCAATGTTCCGGAACTTCAGTGAAAGGCGGTGGCCGGTGACCTTTTCCGACGACAACGGGCAAGTTCAGGGCGGTGAAATTCGAGTGGTCTGTTCTATGGCACTCACTGATGCCATCAACCAGCAGAGATCAAGCGTCCGTTGGCCAAGCTCCTATAGAAATCCGGGTGATTCACCATGGGGAAAGGATGCTAACCGGAACTTAGGTGTGTCGATCGTACGTGGCCGGCGGGAACTTGAGCTAAGCACCGCGTGGGTCAACAACCATGAGCCACAGGAACGCTGGTGGTCGGTCGAAGTGACGTTCGACCCATCTCTTGACGAGGTCTTTGGCGTGGTGAACAACAAACAACACGCGCACGGTTTCGTAAACGGCGCTGGTTTTGACTGGAGAGACATCGCTTACGACGACGAGCGTACTTACGGGTCAGTCCTCGATCGATTACGCGAAACAGGCGATCACCGAGCCCACCTGATGGAAGTCTGGACGTGGATCAAGGAACAGATCTCCGCAATGCGAGACGAGCGAAAAAGCATCGTGCGAGGCGCAAGAGGTGGGACTCGTCATCCCGATACCGGGACTGATGTTGAGCAGGTAGGCACTGACGTCATCAACACTCAAGGACGCACCGGCACCACCGATCACGCCGATCCACTGCCGCCGGAAGAAAAAGAGGCCCAGATCGCCCAATCGCTAACCGATCAACAAGTCACTCCTGAGGTCGCCCAAGGTCGAGCTCACCAGACGGTCATTGAAGGCCGACGGGTCCTCTTTCAATCTGTCCCCGGCACCGACACCCAAGCGTTTTTCCATGTCAAATCAGTCGGGGATGTAATCGAAGTCTTTTTGAACGCCCATCACCCCGTCCATGCGCACCTCTTCGACGTTCTCGACGACGATTCGGACAACGACCTCTCCGACCGGCTCAACAAAGCGTCTTTCTCCTTAAAAATGCTGCTTATCGCGTGGGCGCGTTATGAAGACAAGTTGCCGCTTGACCAGAAGTCGGCCGCAGAAGACGTTAGGATGGATTGGGGCCGCGAAGCCCGCGACTTTCTACGTACCTACGAATAGCGTATGCTTGGCGCCGACCTCCTCAAATTCCTTGCCGGAGCTCGTCGAGAAGTCTTGATCGCCGCGCCGTTTATTCGCCTGTCTCCATTCCAACGGCTGATTGATGCCGTTCACCCGGATATTTGCGTCCGGGTCGTCACGCGATGGCGCCCTACCGAGGTAATTGCTGGTGTGTCAGATATAGATGTATTGCTTGCGACGCGCTCTCGGAATATACCCCTTCTATTACAGAACGACCTGCACGCGAAGTTGTATTTGGCGGACGATGCTTGCCTAGTCGGGTCGGCGAACATAACTGATACCGCGCTCGGGTGGAGACAGCCCGCGAATCTCGAACTTCTCGTGCGTACGGAGCGGAGAGATCCAGCTGTCACCGCGTTCCTTGAGCGTCTTTTTGATCATGCGGTCGAAGCTACGGACGCCCATCGGGATCGTCTTCAAGACCTTGTCCTTAGCGCCGATAAAGACCCGCAATTCCTGTCTGCTTTGCTAGGAGATTCCGATGATTCCGTGCTGCTGCCTACTAGTTGGGTGCCTGCTATAAAGAATCCGGAGGAAATGTATCTATTATACAGTGGAGCAGAGAACCTTGTGTTACGGACAGCTATCGCCGCAATGCGGGCTGAACTTGGTAGATTTTCGGTACCTGTCGGGCTAAACGAGTCCGACTTTCGGTCGTGGGTCGCGTGTATACTCTCACACTCTCGGATCGTCGAACTTACGACGAAGCGTATACAACAAGGAGAGGATATCAACGAGAATATGTTTCGCGAAATGCTTGTTCAGATTGGGGCAGATCCTGATAAGTATGCTCTACAAGAGGTGATGACGGCATTGCAAAGATGGCTAGAGTATTTCTTGCCAGGTCACTATGGTATCACCACAGAGTCGGTGAAACTTGGTCAAGCTAAGCGGATTTGAGTATTCGGCGTATCTATAGGTGACAGATCGCACAGCCTTCGACATCATCGATTGAGGGAGCCGGGTACCTTCTCTGCATCGTCTCGATATCGGCTAACGTGCGACCTTGTACCCAGGTGTACTTCTTAGTTCCAGCATCTCGTTCATACTTTTTTGCGCGCTCGAACAGATCTGGATGTCTTTGCCGTAGACCTTGCCATTCCCCGAGCTGCTGATAAAAACAAAAGTAACAACCAGAACGCGAGCGCCACCGGTAGTAACTCGGAAACCCAATTCCTGAAGTTTCGAGAAGGTCCCCCACGGCGCTAAGTTCCAAGCCGTCATCCTTGAGTGGATATACAGGAATGATATTGGATTGATCGGAGAACGCCGGCGGCTTTTTCGAAGAGGTATAGCCCTGACGGTCCTCATCAGCGCGAATGCCGAGGTAACTAAACGCGGTGTCTGCCCCCACGTACTTCTCGAATGGTTCGATCTTTAGCTTTCGGGTACACCACCGTGCCTGCGGGCTTGGCAAGAATCCCGAATACATCTCGTTGAGCACGAAATCAAAAGCCTTCCGGCTAGGTTTGCGAGTCACGTTCATGTAGTCTAGGGCGTTGATCCGTTGGATTGGCTTTCCGAGCAGGGCTTCAAGACGGTCGAGGTAGTCGTAGGTCTCGGGCAGTTCGGCGTCGGTGTCGCAGAATACGTACTCGGTCGGGATCTGTGGGTACGTCTGAGCCATGTATATGGCAAGCGCAGCCGAGTCCTTTCCACCGGACACGGGAACGATGTGGCGGATCGACGGATCAGCGAGCGCTTCGAGCGCTTCTTGTATGTGAGCCATTGGCAGTGCCCTCCTTGGTGATCTGCTCTAGTGTGCGAACGGCGATAGTACGGGCCTCGTCGCTTCCGACGGCGTTAGCAATTGCGCGTAACGACGTCTGTAGCCGTGAAGTCGCTATATCGACGACCGATTGAGTACGGAGTCCGTCAGCGACGGACGAAAGGCTAAGTACTGTGTCCTCCACGCGTCTTATCACAGCGCCGAGCTCTCGCTCGAAAACGACGATAGAACTGTCCTCCCAGCGGCTGATGCGCTTACCTACGAGCAGCGCCGCCAGAGCGTCAGCTAGAGCCTGGTCCGTATCATAGCGCATCCGAGCTCGGGAGATTAGAGCCTGGGCGATGCCATCTTTGATCTCTTGAACGACGGTCCCCGGAAAGAACTTAGCCCAGGCGCCTACAATCTCGCGAAGGGATGTGTCGGCGCCGTTAATCACTGGGAAGGCCGAGCGGATGGCGCGGGAGGCGGCTTCGTAGTTCCAGTGCAAAACCCCCTCGATCTCTGCTTTGCACTCGGACAACGCATGCAGCAGGCCGCCCACTTCGGTGTTTGGCACGTCGAGAACCCTGGGCACCGCTTCGAACAACAGCCGATAGGGATCAACCGCAGCAGTCATTAGCCGGCCGAATGAACGCACGCGTCCAGACAGGTACCGAGACGAAAGGGCGCTGTACGGGAGCGTGCTGCGCCAGTTCACGAGCGCGTCGTGACAGCGCCGCACCGGATCGGCCTCCGTCCCTTCCCCGTCCATGTATCCGAACAGCGTGGCCACCCGATCGAGGAACTCCCGCTGTGCGGCTCTCAGATTGGGAACAAGGACTTGGTATTCGTTTGGATGCGCGGCCATCTCCTCAATGGTTGAAGGCAACAGGTCGCTCACGTACGAGCCGTCCACGGTGGTGATGCTGATCGGACCCGGAAACGCTCGAATGCCGGCAGCGAGCAGAATCGGCACGACACCGCCCCGGACACCATAGGGTGCGCTACCGAGCATCGAAATGAGATCGGGCAGCGGCTTGGGATCGCTCGACGGTGTAGTCAGGAAGTCCCGCATACGTTCCCAGATCTGGCGCAGCCCGTCGTCTTGCAGTTCCTCGGGTACGGCGTACCGCCACGTGGCATCCTCGCCATCAGGATCCTTGAGGTCGCTTCGATAGAGGCCCGTAAGGAGCAGTACCGTCCGGAACATCGACATGTCGGGCCGGAATCCTTCCAGTCCGAGGTTATCGGTACCGGATCGTTCCAGTATGCCCAAGATCAGCTTCTTACGGGAATTCACGATTGCCGGTCGAGGCCGGCGCCGCACGATTATCTCATTCTTGATGCGTGGGGTGAGCGGATATACCTCGCGCATGATCGACGAGAGAAACTGGCGGAGCTGCTTCGGGGATATGATTGCATGGTAGTGGTCGCGCCACCGATACTCCGGTCCTTCCACCGACGGATGGAACATGCGGGCAAGGTGAAGGTTCAGATAGCCCTGTGCATCGTCGATCATCTGAGCGAGTTCAGGCTCGACCAGCGGATCTTCAGCGAGCAAGCTCGTGTCCTGCCGCAGCAACTGCAGCGCATACACGTCCAGTGCGGCTTCGGCCACGTGATCGGCCTGTCGCGGTACGGCAACCACAACGCCTGGCTCCAGCGTCTGACGCTCAAGGTACTTGCGCACCTCTCCCCGCTCCTCATGGGACTCCGGAATCACGACGTAGAGCATTCCGTCCGCCGTCGAGGCTGGGGGCAGCACCTCTCCTACGCTTGCCGCCATCAGGATGGCATGAGCGGCTAGGTAGCGACTCTCGAAGTACCGCTCGGTACCGAATTCGACGTTGTATTCGACTGACTTCCAAGGAGCAGGCGGAGCCTCCGATGCGAGAAACGCGACGTGGTCAAACCGGGAACCCAGCCGCTCCTTCTCCTGGTCGAGACGGCCACGCAGATCGAGATCGGTACCGTGCCAGATCGAGACGTTGTCGGCATTGCGCCGGTAGAGCAACAGGTTGGAGGAGATCAGGCGTCTGACACTATCGCGGGCGGCCCTGACGGCGCCATATCCCGATACCGCGCACTCCAGGAGCTTCCGGCTAACGCGCGAACGCTCCCCGACCAAACCGAGCCCAAGCAGGCAGGCACACTTCAACGCCTTCTGGTCGAGAGCAGCGTTCGCCTTGTGCAGGGCGCTCTCAGTCTCCAGCCACGTGTGGTAGCTCCCGCCCGGCAACGAGTCAGCCCTCATGGCGTCGGAGAAGTAGTCGTACAACCTGTCGGGCGTTACCGGCCCCGAGATGGATTCCGTCGTAGCGAGCGAATAGAGGAAGGTAAACAGAGTGCGTTCGTTCTGAGCCACGCGGGACGACACGCGAGGTAGCAGGTAAAGGGTGATCGGTTCAAGCGGATATGAATCCGAGAGCATCTGCTCCGTCTCTTCGAGAGAGAAGTCACCGAACAGGCCAACGTCCCGACACGTCCGCAAGCCTCGATCGAGCACTTTGCGCGGCGGATGTCCTTTCAATCTGATCTGGCGCATGATCTGCCCGATCAACTGGTACAGTTCTTTGCTGTCATCGACGAATTGAATCGTCTCGAAGCGGCCCTCGATCTTCTTCCACTCGCGCTGGACCGTCACCGACGTGTTCGTCGCGTAGCGGGACAACCCCTGATGCAGCAGCAGCGCAAGGGTCATGGGCACGCGCTTGGTCCTAGCGCAGAACTCGGCGAGGGTCTGAACGTCGGCAAGGCTCGCCGAGGTCCCCCGGACGACGAGTTCCTCAAGATGGCGCCCGAATTCATCCCATACGATCGCCAAGCGGTCGATGGAATTGGGGCAGTACCGCTCACGGATTTTGCTCAGGAGCGCGATCACCGCGTCCATCGAGGTAACTCGCGCGCGTGACACCAGGTTCGCTGCTTCCTGATGACCGACGCGCTTCAGCGAAGCCAGCAGCGCTGCTTGCACGGCAGCCGGGACATCCGGCTGAAAGCCGGACAACACCACCGTTGCGCCCTGCTGAGCGAACAGGGCCCCCTGCTCCGGATGGACGCGCGACCTCAATACATCAGCGAGATCAGCGTCGACGCTCGCGAATCGCTCTGTGATACGCCCGAGCACGTCGCGCGATTGCCCAAGGTTCTCGACGGCCTGGAGGAAGAACGCAGCGGCAAGAGACTTCCCGGTACCGTACGGGGCAACCACGAAGTAGCTCGACGATTGGCCCGGCAGGAGCCAGGAACGCAGTAGCCGGGTGCTCTTCGCCGTGGGGACAAAGTGTGCGATGCGCTCCGGCGTAGCGTTGTCAAGCGTGACGTTGATGGAGCGCAGGATCTGCTGTGCGTCGACCGTATGCGAGCGGCCGTTGTTAGACATAAGCCAACTCCGCCGCCGCACTCTCGAAGTGCCGGGACACCAACTCCGGCGTGGGCACAAACTCGTACCGGAGCTGCCGATCACCAGCCAGGCCGCTCATCGAGAACGGCACGTCCCTGCCGCCGGTCTCAAG
Organism: Spirochaetaceae bacterium; assembly: GCA_028821475.1. Lineage (GTDB taxonomy): Bacteria > Spirochaetota > Spirochaetia > SZUA-6 > Bin103 > Bin103. The sequence continues at coordinate 23,855 of JAPPGB010000112.1, read as the reverse complement.
CTCCACCAAGTGCTCGAATAGCGCGTCGGCAGAGAGTACCAGTACCTGTGCTGGGCCACCTTCCAGTCGGTGCAGATCGTGGAGCGTGATGTCGACCATCCCGGTGCGCGCGTCGAACATCAGGCCGGGCACCTTCAGCGCGTATAGCAACACCTGGGGGGATATCGACTTGCGCCGCCGATTCAGCTCGTAATAGCCCGATGCGCGGAAATGGCGAATGATGCGCAGCTCCTGAAAGGGGCAATCGATCTCTTCTTCTGGATCCTTGCGCCGGTAGGGCACTTCGACGGCGTAGCTGCCGAGGAAGCAGCTTACGTCGCGTTCGAGCGTCTTCGGCGAAGGCACCCGCTGTGAGCGCATGCGCTCGTGTTGCTCAAGCTGTGCCACGACCGTGGCCCGTTCGAACCTGCTCGAAGCGTAGAAGTTGAAGAACCAGTGCCAGGTCGCGGCGTGCGCCGGGTTGCGCACAAGATTGATGTGCAGAAACCACCAGGTGCCGGGATCGAGAAACCAGGGATCGTGTTTGGCGATGATCTGGCCGAACTCGGTCGCCTTCAGGCGCGGCCTCTCGGGTCGCCGCCGGCGCTCCGCCTTGATGGCCAGCCCGGTCGCCAACAGCCAGTGCTCGATCGACTTGGCCATATTGCGGCCCACGCCGAGCTGATCGGCAACGAACGGGTCGTCGAACGCGCTCGCATCTTCCAGGAGCAGTGCAAGCCCCTTGGCCAGCCAGCCCTCGCGGAGGTAGAACGTCTGGTGTCCACCGAACCGCATGTCACGCTACCCCAAGCCGATGCAGGCGCTCGACCAAGTCCCGGTAGCTCGCCACCACTTGCTCCGCTGCCCGCTGCGCTTCCTCCACCTTGTTGAGCACACCGAAAGAGAAGCGGAGCGAGGCGTACGCCTCGGATTCGGTGAGCCCCATCGCTGTGAGTACGTGGGAGGGTGTCGGCCGCGCCGTCGTGCACGCCGAACTCTGTGAACAGTAAATCTCCTGATCGTCGAGCGCGGCGACGAGCATGGCGCCGTCGATGCCCGGGAACTGCAGATTGGACGTGTTCCCGACGCGGTGCGCAAGATCGCCATTCACCAGTAGTCGGGGTTCCGCGGCGAGAACCGTCTGCTCGAACGTATCGCGGCACGCCTCGATCAGTGCGGTCGCGGAGGTGAAGGTCCTCATCCGCTCCGCGGCAGCAACGCCGAATCCTACTGCGCCGATCAGGTTCTCGGTGCCACCGCGGAGGCCCTGTTCTTGGTCACCACCGCCCACCAGCGGATGCAACAGCGCCGGATCTCGAGCGTACAGGGCGCCGACTCCAGTGGGGCCGTTGATCTTGTGGGCGGTGACGGTCATCAGATCCACGCCAACCTGCCCCTCGACGTCGATCGGGATCTTTCCCAACGCCTGCGCGGCGTCGCAGTGATACAGTGCACCGGCGTCGCGGCAGAGCGCGGCTATGTCCTCCACCGGCTGTGTAACGCCGGTCTCGTTGTTTACCCACTGTGCCGATACGACAGCGGTGCGCTCGCCGAGCGTGTCGGCGAGTTGGCCAACATCGATCCGTCCGTTTCTATCAACGGACACGTAGCGCACCTTGTAACCGCGAGCGCCGAGCAAGGTCGCGTTGGCGGTGACCGATGAGTGCTCGACCTCGCTGACAAGGATCTCGTCGCGCTGCTGTTCGCAGGACTGAGCAGTGGCGAGGGCCATGGCGTTGGCCTCGGACCCGCTCGCCACGAACAGGATACAATCAGCACGCGTCCCGAGTGCATCGGCCACCCGGTCGCGGGCCTGCTCGAGCGCGTAGCGGGCCTCGGCACCGAGTCGGTACGGACTCGACGGGTTGCCGATCGGCCCTGCGATCAGCTCCTCGATTCGCTCACGCACGGACGGAATCAGGAATGTCGTGGCATTGTTATCGAGATAGATCATCGCCGCGTCTCCGCAACCACCAAAGGGCAACCACAAAGTACCACATCTTTCGTTCCGCTGGAACCCGCTAGAGGCGAGTGCCAGCGAAAACCACCTTCATGCCGGCCCCCGCAGGTCTTTCTCCCGCACGATCAGGCCGAACGGAGCGTCATGCATGAGTATCCTCCTACCCGCCATAACGGCGCTCTCGTCCGTATTGCCTTGCTTGAACCCCAGAAGTTGTTTGCCTATAAGGAGTTCCGGTTCGACGTTGGTGGCGTGATCGAAGAACCGCACCTGTTGGGCCTGCAGGTCGATCTTCACGCGCGTCTTCAGCCGGGGCACGGCCTCGTTCAAGTCGTTGAGCGAGAACAAGGAGAGCCGCGGCGAGGTCTTGTGGATCTTGACGACATCCATACGGTCGAGGTCGCCGAAGAACAGCTCTCCGAGGCGTGCGTAGATCTGTAGGGTGGGGTCGAGCTGCGGGAGGTCCCGCCGGGCGACGAAGTATCCGTCGGTCGTGTTCACTCCGACAGGTGCGTCTTCACACAGCTCCGCTACCTTGTCGTTGTCCCCCGCGGCAAACAGGTGCTTGTTGCTCAATTCCTTGAGGTGACTGTAACTACGGAAGTAGTAGCGGATGTCGAAACGAGCGGTGACCGCCAATTCGCCAAGTCTCGGCACCCCCCGAAAGCGGCATATCGCCATGAACACGATGTACTGGTTGGTGCGGAGGCGACGCTGCTCGCTGAGTTGCGACCCGGCAAGCTCGTTCGCGGCAGCCTCCCACAGATCGGTCGGCGCCAAGCCATGCTCGGCGGCCGCCTGCAACGCGGATGATTCGGCGTTGGCCGGAGGACGGCCGCGGGTGGCCACGAAGTTCGCATAGGCCGCCCAGTCCTCCTTGTGCTCCGTCTGGAACGCATCGAGGAGGGCGGCTCGCAGGAGCCGCTTGCGTTGGCGTGGAACGCCGTGGATGAGCGGGACCGATCGTTGCAGACGGTTCAGGAGGAATGCGTGTGCATCTTCACTGCGCCTGAAGACGAGGAACACACCGGCTTCGAGCGGAATAGGCACGATGCCGAGCGCCTCTTCGAGGTACTTGGCCACCTCCTCCTGTTGGTAGTACCTCTGAAACGTGTTGCGTGACGTAAGCACTCCGTCACCGTAGTTCTGTACTTCGCCCGCGTAGGATCCCGAGCCGATGAGGACGGAGACGCAGAGGCAGGTCTCGGCAAGGTCGAACGCCCGCCGCAGCGCGCCGGCGCGCTCCGCTGGCCGTTCAATGACGTTGAGCACGTAACCGAGGTTCACCACCGCTGCCCGCCGCAGCGTCTCGTCGGGTTGGTGGGCCGGATCCCACCCGTGTGCGACGTAGCCGAGGGACCGCAGGAAACGAACGTCGTCGCCGAGGCCGCAGCCGTAGTCGAAGAAGGTGCGCTCCGGGGCGAGCACCCCGTTGCCGATCAGCAGTTGCACAGGCCGCGAGAAGTCGGAGCGTGCTATCGCTGTTCGGTCACGACGTACTTCCACTATCGCTGCTTTGTTCCGTCTCCCACGTGGCACAGGTGGTGATCATGGATCGACAGTCCGCGCCGTTCAAGCTGCGCTGCCCATCCACGCTCGTGCCCGATGATCGAGGGTGTTTCGAACAGACCGGCGCGTTCTTCCTGTTGTGTCAGCGCCGCGAACCGCTGGTAGTCCGGGTCGGCGGTCCCAACGAGGAGCTCCTTGCGGTGCAGGACCGGACGGTTGCTCCGATCCGAGTAGCGACGCACGTGGCCCGTTCCGCGCCTGAGATCCACGGTCAGGGCCGCGGCAAGAGCCGGATGAGCTCGTTCTCGGAAGCAAGGGTACCACAGCAAGGAGACCCGGTGACGGCGCGGTGAAAGCTTGCACACGTTCCAACCGAACGCATCGCCTCCATCGAAAGCGTAGTCCGCCACAAGGCGCAACAACGTCGGATCGTGCCTTGCCAACGCATCGCGGTGGATGTAGAACTCACCGCCCACCCGCTTGCCAACCGGGAGATGGCTTACGGAGCCGGCGAGTCTGTCCGCCGTCAACTCCGGCTCACTCCTCCGTGGAGGGCCGGTGCCAAGTGCCATACGCTTGGCTAAGGGGACGGTTCGGGATCCGATGGCAGCGGCACGCGAGCTCGGAACATGGTGGCCTTGCCATTGACACGGTATCCCTTGACGGCGGCAGGAACGAACAACGCCTCACCCGGACGGCAGCCAACGGTGCGGCCATCTGAGCCTGTCACCGCCGCATCGCCGTAAAGGAATAGAAGAATCTCGGGACCAGCGGTGGTCCCCACAAACGGAGCCCCGTGGAGCGTGTCGAGTGCAACCGACGACAGAGCAAACTCCGCCGCCGGAGTCGGGTAGCGCCGCTCGCCGTTGGCGTCCGCCGCCGGGTTCAACACGGCCGCTTCCTGAGGGACGAAGCGCGCCACGCGCAAAAGCTCGGGAACATCGACGTGCTTCACCGTCAGTCCGCCGCGCAGCACATTGTCGGAGTTGGCCTGCAACTCGACCGCCGTTCCGCTCAGAGCGGCGTGCAGCGTGCCGGCACCGGTGAAAGTGCCCTCGCCCGGAGCCAGGTGCAACACGTTCAGCAGGTACGGACTGAGCACGCCGGCATCGCCGGGGTAACTGGCAGCCAGCCGTTGCACCCAGCGCGACGCGGTTTCTGCCTCGGTCAGCGCTGACGACGGCGATCCCGTGTCCTCCGGGTTTGACCCGCGGTCTTCGCGACGGAGTTGGCTGGCCGCGTGTTCCTCGGTCCGCGACACCAGGTCCGCGCGTTCCCGATCACTCAGTTGCAGCACCGTGGCCATCAGTGCGGCCAGCGCTCGTCCCGTCGGCTGCCGGCGCAGCCCGTCATTCGCGGCTCGCAGCTCCGGCACGCCGACCACCTCCAGGTGGTGCACCAGCTCGGCGTAGGGCCGAAAGCCGCTCATCATCCAATACGGCTCCAGCGCCACCGCCAACTCCGGCTTGTGGTTGCGGTCTCGGTAGTTGCGGTTCGGTGCATCGGGCGCGATGCCGGCCGCCTGCTCGCGCGCGAACCCCTCCGCCGCCTGCTCCAGCGACGGATGAGCCTGGATCGACAGCGGCTCCGCCACCGCCAGCACCTTGAGCAGAAACGGCAACTCCGCTCCGAAGCGCTCTACCGCCGGACCCAACATCTCATCCGGACGATCCGCCAGCAGCCGGTCCAAGGTTACGCGCCGCCCTGCAACCGTCACCACCGACGGTGCCTGCGGATGCGCACCGATCCACACCTCCGCTTCAGGCTCGGTGGCCGCCTGGCGCCCCTGCAACCGGGCCAACGCGGTCTTCGACCCCCACGCATAGTGCTGGATAGGGTTTTCCAGCCTCATCAATCCAAGCATTTGACCATCCTATCGGTATCGTACCGGGCGCCCCAATATTTCTCTACGAGATATTGGATGTGAATCATCTGATCGTTCCGACAACTCGTTTTGCACAATGGTTACGCCGACAATTGCGAGGCGTCGCAAGTCCGAGCAGAGACTAAGTGACGTGCCGAAAGGTACAAGCTCGCCATCTCACGAACGACGAGAAGTCGCGGACAATCGAAACCGCGGGGCCGATCCTTCCTGCAGACATGGTGCCTAAGATTGCAGGAAACCCACTCGTACAGCGTCAAGCCGACAATCGCTGAGAAAGGCCAAAGTGCAAGTCTTGTTGCGAGACAAGCTAGCAAGCAGCCATTTCGTAACTTGAGGTGATCATTTTGCCTGCCATCCTTCAGCGCCATTCCGTAGCGAGACCACAGTCTACGTGTTCTTCCGTCCACGAGCTATGAAGTAGAACGCAGCAAAAACACATATCGCTACGACAATTGCGCCGATTTTCCATCCTATACTCTCACCAAAGGGCCAGTAGATAAAAACGGCGCCAACAAGAGACATCAAGCTCGCCGCTGCCATAAGAAGCGCATAAACCGTGATCATTGAGTAGTCCCCGAACCTCCCTAGTGTCTTACGTTTTGGGCGTCCCCCAGCGAAACTACTAGGCGAAAAGGATTCGATTCTTTCTAGATAGCTCTGGATCACGTCGCGCGTGCGGAACGCGATCAGGATAAGACTAAAGTTCGCGACGCACGCAAGCAACAACACACCGAACGCCACACCGTTTGCAATCGAAGATGACAACGCAATTCCAAACCATATTCCTCCAGTCAGAGTCACTGAAAACGTCGGTAGTCGATTCATCTGTACGTTGACACTACGCATTGACTCGCAGTTTTGCATATAAGCATGCTTCTCACGGTCGTATAGGCGCTCATCCGATCCACCAAGATCTGCCATATTCACCTCCTATAGTGTGTATGTGACCGCCCGGCCTGCGGTAAAAGGTCGCGTATCTCAAGAGAGCCACAGCCCGAATGCGTGAGCGAAATAGGACATGCACGGAACTAACTCTATGAGAGCCGACGAAGCCAAACCGAGATCCTCCATGGACCGGTTCAAACAACGCGGCGCCGTTCATCCTCTGCCCGCGGCCTATACGGAAAGGTCCGATCCACGAGTGCGCCCCAAGTCCATAGTTCACACGCTGACCTGAACTAGCGTAGTGCGATTCGCCCTCGCCTGCCGCACAACTACTGGACGGATTGTCGATCTTCCTCAAGCTCAGCACCGGATTATCGTACTAACTAGTCAACCGATGGCGCAATCAACCGCACATAGACCACGTAGATCCAGAATCGCACACTCCGTCCTATTCTTGCCGGAAGGCAAGCACCGAAGGGTAGGCAGGTCCACGCGGGGGCGGGAATCGTTGCGGCATGGTTCGGTTTGGGATCATTGGGACCGGCGGGGTGGCCGGGGGCGGGGCGCGGGACTTCAGCGAGAACCCGGGGGCGGAGCTGGTCGCGGTGGCCGATCTCAGCCGCGTGCGGCGCACGTCGTTCGGGGAGCGGTTCGGGGTGCCGCACCTGCTGGAGAGTGCCGACCAGTTGCTGGACCTCGACGCGGTGGACGCGGTGTACGTCGCGGTGCCCAACTACCTGCACGTGCCGCTCACGGTGCAGGCGCTGCATGCCGGCAAGCACGTGATCCTGGAGAAGCCGCTGGCATCGAGCCGGGCCGATGCCGAGCCGCTGGTGGAGGCGGCGCGCGGTGCCGGCGCCCACTTCATGCTGGGCATGAACCAGCGCTTCACGCCGCAGGTGCAGCGCGCCCGCGGGCCGTGGCTCAGGGCCGCATCGGACGCGCCTACCACTGCAAGACCTACTGGCGCCGGCGGGCCGGCATTCCCGGCATCGGGAGCTGGTTTACCCGCAAATCACTGTCCGGCGGCGGCTGGCTCCTGGACACCGGCGTGCACATGCTCGACAACGCCCTGTTCATCCTCGACAACTTCGCCGTGCACTCGGTCACCGGCGCCACCTACCGCGAGTTCGGCCCGAGCGGCGCCGGCGAGGGCGGCTATGGGCTTTCGGAGCGCACCGAGGCGGCGTTCGACGTGGACGACTTCGCCACCGCCATGATCAAGCTCGCCGGCGGCGCCACCGTGCTGCTGATCGACGCGGTGTGGGCGATGCACAACGAGCGCCGGAGCGAGATGAACATCGAGCTGTACGGGTCGGAGGGCGCCATCGACACTTACGGCGACAAGCTGTTCCGACGGCAGGGCAGCGAGTACCACGCCATCGAGGGGCCCGACGCCGGCCCGCTGACCTACCCGCACACCAGCCGGTTTCACCACTTCGTGAACGTGATCCTCGGCCGCGAGGAGCCGTGCGTGACCCTGGAGCAGGCGCTCGCCGTCCAGTGCGTGATCGACGCGATCTACGCCCCCGCGGCGAACGGGAAGGAAGTGCTCCTGAGCGGAGACGCTGCATGCGAGACGCCGGCAGGCGAACCGGCACGCGAAATTGCGGTGAATAAGGCGCAGATCACGGGGGCGATCTTCGAGGCGCTCACCACGCTACGCCTGATGGCGATCACCGCCACCGGCTACAACAACGTCGACCTCGAGGCGGCGCACGCCGCCGGGGTCACGGTGAGCAGCGTGGCCGCGTACGCAACGCCACGACACTCGTGATCATTCGAACCAGACTACAACGACGGGTGCGGTTGCGCGACCCCGTGCCGAGTTCCGTTTCCGCCATCCTCCCAATAAGGCTGAAAAGCTCTGACTCGAATCGAGATAGTTTCGCGAACGGAACCACCTCTGAAACGAATCAAAGTGGCACGGGCTCAGTCGGTCATTCTGTTGCGTATTGGCTGAATACTATGTGTCGCACGATGTAGCCTTATGGCACTCCTGATGCGTGTAGGATCTTCGATTGTTTCTCGTCTAATGGTGTGTCTGAGAGCGTCCTTGCTTTGATACGAGTCGTGCTCTAGACGTTTCACCTCCTTCACGATTTCAGGTATGGTTGGAGTGTACTCAGACAAACTACCTTGACACACTTCAAGAGCCGATTCAAACAAGTAGGTGGCGATTCCTTCGCCTACCGACACTAGCAATTCGTCACTATGTAGAATGAGTCTCTTTCGACTTGATCCCAGATAGACTCGCTTCAGGATTTCCCGTGATACAAGAAAAGCACCTCGCTCCAGCTGATATGCAACGATCGCATACGAGGTGTTATGTGCCATCTTCAGTGCCTCTTGGGCAGCTCCATTTGCAGCTTTTAGTGCAACTATTGTCCGGGAATTTACCTTCCACATAGAGTTGCCCTTGTGCAACGGCAATTGAGTAACCTGTTGATAGGTACGTTCGATCTCTTTCCACACTTCATCGGCGGGGAGACTTCGTTTTGCAATCCTCTCCATGAGGTCTTCGACCGCAGAGTCTCGGTCGTTAGCGTATGGCACTCTTTCTTCAACTTCGACAGACGATATTGCACTCGATATTGAACTTATGGCCCCTTCTATCGACCTATAACCGAGCTTGTAGGCTTTGTCGAACTCGCTATCGGCTATCTCGTGCTCCTTCATGACCGCCTCGATTTCTTCTATGTGATAAAGGGCACTCTCGATTTCCTCGACTGCGGTTGCCGCTGAGCGACGAGCACGCTCTCTATAATCGCTTGGCATACGCCAATGTCGCGTGTATCCGGCTAGCTTGTCCACCGTCGCCATAGGCGGTCTCGCAAATTGGACGCGGCGAACCGTGCCGCCATCGTCGGTTCGACATCACTGGGGACTGTAGGGTGGCGGGGTGCCAGAGCGGGACGGCGAGAATCCGGGCGCGGTGTGGGCGGTGCACAACGAGCACCGAAGCGAGATGAACACCGAGCTGTACGGCTCGGAGGGCGCCATCGACACCTAAGGCGAGAAGCTGTTCCCAGCAGGGTAACGAGTACCATTCCATTGAAGGCCCCGACGCCGACCCGCTGACCTACCCGCACACAGCCGGTTCCACCACGTCGTGAACGTGATCCTCGGCCGCGAGGAAACCGTGCGTGACCCTGGAGCAGACGCTTGCCGTGCAGTGCGTGATCGACGTCCATCCACACCTCATCGGCGAGCGGGAAGCGCTGGTGAGCGAGACGCCGACAGGCGAACCGGCAGCGAATAGGAGAGGACGGCACCACGCGGATTTTCTTTGTCGACGACACCGACAGAGGGCTGAACGGCGACATGGGGTTCTCCGGGCTACAGGCGCTCGGCGAGTACCGGAGCCTCCCAACAACTCCGAGGCCGAGACCATCGAGCACGGCGTGAGCTTCCCGGTGGGCCGCCGGGCGTGCTGGTTCGAAGCGAGCGACTCTTACGACAGACGACATCGTCGCGACCACCACGTTAGTCGTGCCGTTGCGCTGCCTCGGCTCGGCCTGGACGTGATGCGCCTTCCCGGACGACCACTACAGCATGCGCCGGCTCCTGTTCCGCGCCCGCCTCGGCTGAGAGCCGTGCGATGGTACGGTTCGCTATTGCGTGCGGCGCAACAAGGTAAAGCGTTGTTCAAGGGACATTGGCAAGTGTTGTGGATGCGGGGTGAATCACGAGCGTGACAGTTGCGCTCACGAGTTCGACACCGTGCTCCAGGCACTTCGTTTGTACCCGGACGGCGCACGGCCCTGCATACGGCGTCGTAATTCCTTTGTCTTGATTAAGTTGAACGAGCGGTTGTCTAGTTGAGCACATGAGCAATAACATATCGTAGCCGATACTATCGGTGGAAATCGCTGACGCGGCGTAAGAAAGGAAACGATATGGCTACGCTCTCCGATCGGCAATCCGAGAACATTCGGTTTTGGTTCGAGGTATTCAACGGGCTTGACCTCCCGTGTCGAGTACGGATCGACAAGGGGCTCGCCGAGCCGCTCGTGTGGCTGCCGGCCCCCGGTACGTCCCACGGCGGCTACGGACTCCCGTTCGCTGCATACTACCGGAGTCCTGACGATCGCAAGATCGGATGCTACGTGCGGCCGCGTGAGGGGGACGACGTAGCCCGACGCATCTTTGGCGCGCTAGGCGAGCCTCCGGTGATGAAGTCTTGGGACGAGGGCGGCGAGAGGCGGTCGCTCGGCTATGAATGTGAGATCGGCGTGATGCCGGGCCACGGGGAGGACGAGACGCCGGAATTCCGGGAGGCCGTACGGTGGATGCGCTACCACTTGGACAAGCTCGTGCGCACGCTCTACCCGCGCATATCGGAGATGTTGTCCCAAGACGAGACATGACGGAGAGCATCATGACGGAGCAGGGTGGCCATCGCTATTGCGCGGGTGCGATAGAATACTCCGAGGCACTTCCCTCCACGAATTGATACATGTCATGACTAAATCGTTCAGCGTAAAGAAACAGGCTTGGCGGGTAGCCACGATGGCCCCGGCGCGATTCTTGCCGGCGCTGTAAGTCGACCCGCAAACGAGGATGGATTGCCAATCCATCCTCGAAATCTCCGGGCACGCTGGGCAAGCGCGTCGGATTGGCCAGCTTCATCGAGTTGTGAAGCGTCTGTGTCATGTGATGCGGAAGTTCCGGATTCCGTAGAATTCGAGGTCAGTCGTCCAGAGAATGTTCAAGATATCGCAGGCATCCGGCACTTTTCGGCGCCCACGTGTTTTGCTCGGCGACTAATTTCCTTCGTGACAACGGTACGACTCCTTTGCATCAGACCGTAGGTGACAATAAACGGATCGCGTCCGGCTTCCTCCAGTTCGTGATCTGCCAAGTCCGGCGCGTATGCCGTGTCGATCACATGGTTGAACACTTGTCGGTCGACTTCCTCGTTCAAGACGAGTGCGCTCCTCACGTCCGGCTGCGTGATCCAGTCCTTGAGTGGGCCGCTGGCAGTGGCGATCTCGTCGTGGATTTCGAAGGGCATCTTCACGTGCCGGGCAGAGGCCTCGGAAATCAGCCAGTCCCAGAAGGGCCGGATGCGATCGAGCGGGTAGTAGTCCTCATGGGTGCGGATCAGCACATTCGCATCAAGCAGGTACAGCACGACTATCCCGACTGCTGCCGCGTTGGACTCCCGGTCATCGATCCTCCCAACAGTGGCTCTACACCGCTTGGTTTCACGCCAAGGATCAGGGCCGCCTTGGTGTGGGTCAGCTCGTCGGACCTCAGGGCGCGGCGGACGAGATTGATCAGTGGTCGACCGAGACGGTGCTTTCGCACCGTGTAATAGGTCGGACCGGTTCCCGCGGCCTCCTCGCGTAGTTCGCGGCGGCGCGCTCGCGCACTCTGCCATCGAGCAGCGTAAGAAGCTGCGAGTCGACGGTAAATCTCGGCGTCAAGCGCGCCGGTACGCCAGTAGCGGTACGCCACCATTGCTTCGCTCACGTTGCGGGTGACGGCGACCTTGCTGACCTGGTCCGCGGCGGCGTCCACGGTGAGTCCTTGGCGAAGTCCTGGAAGAGAGTCGTGCGGAAGAAGCACTTCGCTGGCGACGTCGTTGCAGAATCGCTCCACACGCGCTCGGTGGGTGCGTGGCGGGACTGCAGTAGGAGCCGCACTCACACCGGTGGATCCTGTGTACACATGGACGAGTTCGTGAATGAGCGTAAACGACTGGGCCGCGGTTGCATCCTGGTCATTGATGATGATGAATGGCGCAATCTGATCGGCAACTGCAAATCCTCGAAACACGCGTTCATCGAGATTGGTATGGTGGGAACCAAGATTCCCCACCAGCAGCACGAACACACCAAGCGCTTCGACCCGTTCCCTGAGAGTAGCGAATTGCTCGCCTGAAGAGGCAACGCGCGCGCGACGCGTTTCGTCGAGGTGCAGAGCGACCCGAATCGTTGCAGCCGCGCCCTCTATCGGCTCGGTTATCGGCATCGATCCGACGAAGGAGAGGCTCTCGATGTCTTCGTCATCTTCCAGAATCGACCTGACCAGGTCCTGACGTACGCGGGTAGCGCGGAGAAGCGCGTCGAGCAGGGGCTCACGCTTGTCGGTCACTCCGCCGATGGACCGGAAGTCCTCGCCGCGGTTACCCGGAACGGGAGGTGCGGTGCGGTAAAACGCGGTCAGAGGGCGTCGGTACGTCGCTGCGATCTTGAGCAGCTGATTCCGCGTGGGCTTCGTCTCGCCCCGCTCGAGAGCTTCCAGTCTCGCCGCCGAAGCGCGCTTGGCCCTTGATGTGAAGCCAAGTCGCAGCGCGGCTTCCTCAAGCGACATACCGGCAGTCTCGCGTGCCCATTTCAAGATAGATGGGTTGATGTTCTCAGCGCGCGGAGTCATGTCTCTCTGCAGTCAGCATCAGATCCTGGCCGCCGTGAGTGCAGGTGGGCAGTCGGTACGGAGATGTATGTGGGCCGGCGGTCATGGCTGGTGGCTGCTCCGCAAGGTTACCGTCACGACACTCCATCGGCAATCCAGCGTCGGCATGTGCCGACGAACGCGGCGGGGTGGCCCGGTGGCCCAATCAACCGGTAGTCAGTGGCGCGCGGGGGCGGGTATCGTAGCGCATGGTTCGGTTTGGGATCATTGGGACCGGCGGGGTGGCCGGGAGCGGGGCGCGGGACTTTGGCGAGAACCCGGAGGCGGAGCTGGTCGCGGTGGCCGATCCCAGCCGGGAGCGGCGCACGGCGTTCGGCGAGCGGTTCGGGGTGCCGCACGTGCTGGAGAGCGCTGACCAGTTGCTGGACCTGGACGCGGTGGATGCGGTGTACATCGCGGTGCCCAACTACCTGCACGTGCCGCTGACGGTGCAGGCGCTGAACGCGGGCAAGCACGTGATCCTGGAGAAGCCGCTGGCGTTGAGCCGGGCCGATGCCGAGCCGCTGGTGGAGGCGGCGCGCGGTGCCGGCGCCCACGGGGCCGGCGCCCGTTTCATGCTGGGCATGAACCAGCGCTTCACCCCGCAGGTGCAGCGCGCCCGCGGGCTGGTGGCGCAGGGCCGCATCGGACGCGCCTACCACTGCAAGACCTACTGGCGCCGGCGGGCGGGCATTCCCGGCATCGGGAGCTGGTTTACCCGCAAATCACTGTCCGGCGGGGGCGGGCTCCTGGACATTGGCGTGCACATGCTCGACAACGCCCTGTTCATCCTCGACAACTTCGCCGTGCACTCGGTCACCGGCGCCACCTACCGCGAGTTCGGCCCGAGCGGCGCCGGCGAGGGCGGCTATGGGCTTTCGGAGCGCACCGAGGCGGCGTTCGACGTGGACGACTTCGCCACCGCCATGATCAAGCTCGCCGGCGGCGCCACCGTGCTGCTGATCGACGCGGTGTGGGCGATGCACAACGAGCGCCGGAGCGAGATGAACATCGAGCTGTACGGGTCGGAGGGCGCCATCGACACTTACGGCGACAAGCTGTTCCGACGGCAGGGCAGCGAGTACCACGCCATCGAGGGGCCCGACGCCGGCCCGCTGACCTACCCGCACACCAGCCGGTTTCACCACTTCGTGAACGTGATCCTCGGCCGCGAGGAGCCGTGCGTGTCCCTGGAGCAGGCGCTCGCCGTGCAGTGCGTGATCGACGCGATCTACGCCTCGGCGGCGAGCGGGAAGGAAGTGCTCCTGAGCGGGGACGCTGCAAGCGAGACGCCGGCAGACGAACCGGCAAGCGAGTAGGGGAGGGCGGCACCATGCGGATTTTCTTTGTCGACGACACCGACATCGGCCTGAACGGCGACATCGACTTTTCCGGGCTGCAGGCGCTCGGCGAGTATCGGAGCCTGCCCAACGGCACCGAGGCCGAGATCATCGCGCACGGCGCCGGCACCGAGATCATCGCGGTGAACAAGGCGCAGATCACCGCGCCGATCTTCGCGGCGCTGACCACGCTGCGGCTGGTGGCCGTGACCGCCACCGGCTACAACAACGTCGACCTGGAGGCGGCGCGCGCCGCCGGGGTCACGGTGAGCAACGTGGCCGGGTACGCCGGCGACACGGTGCCGCAGCACGCCTTCGCACTGATCCTGAACCTGGCCACCAAGGCGTACAAGTACGCCGCCGACGTGGAGCGCGGCGACTGGCAGCGCAGCTCCTCGTTCACCCTGCTGCGCTACCCCACCTTCGAGCTCAAGGGCCTCACCATCGGCATCGTCGGCTTCGGGGTGATCGGGCGCGGCGTGGCGCGCATCGCCGAGGGGTTCGGCATGCGGGTGCTGGCCAACGACGCGTTCCCGATCACCGGCAGCGCCTACGGCAACACGCCGCTCGACGAGCTGCTCGCGGCAGCCGACTTCGTGACCGTCCACAGCCCGCTGACCGATGAAACCCGCAACCTGATCGACGCCGCGGCGCTGGCGAAGATGAAGCCGACCGCCTACCTGATTAACACCGCCCGCGGCGGCATCGTGGACGAGGCCGCGCTGGCCGCGGCGCTGCATGAGGGCCGCCTCGCCGGGGCCGGTTTCGACGTGCTCACCGAGGAGCCGCCGACCGCCGGCAACCCGCTTCTGGATGCCCCCAACATCATCCTCACCCCGCACAGCGCCTGGTCCACCCGCGAAGCGCGGCAGGCCCTGATCGACCAGACCACCATCAACATCCGCTCCTTTATCGCCGGCACGCCTCGCAACGTCGTGTCCTGACGTCCGCACCCGTTCAGGCGCTTGGTCGTTATGAAACGATAAGGCTATATTGATTCATAACGTGCCGCGCTATGAAAGAACGTTAACTAACTCGCCGCGCGGGAGACGGCGGCGGACATGAAGCGTGACGAACCCGGACGGTATGTCGTCACGGGCGCGGCCGGCGAGCACGTGCGGGCATTCATTCCGGCGCCGCTGCCACCGGAGCCGGCGCTGGACTTGGCGGCGCTGCTCGGTCCGCTGGAACGGGCGCAACTGGCGCTCGGCAGGTTGCAGGGGATTTCAACGCTGCTGCCGGAGCCGCTGCTGTTCCTCTACAGCTACGTCCGAAAAGAAGCTCTGCTCTCATCGCAGATCGAGGGGACCCAATCCTCGATTCAGGAACTGCTCCTGTTCGAGTTGCCTGAGCGGCCCGGCGCCCCGACAGACGACGTAGTCGAAGTATCCAACTACGTCCGGGCGATGGAGCACGGCCTGCGCCGCATGGACTCCGGGTTCCCGCTGTCGAATCGACTGCTGCGCGAGGTCCACGGTCTACTCATGGGGAGCGGACGTGGCAGCGACCAGGATCCAGGGCAGTTCCGGCGTTCGCAAAACTGGATTGGTGGCACACGTCCGAGCAATGCGGTCTTCGTCCCGCCGCCGGCGCAGGAGGTCGCCGATTGCATGTCCGACCTCGAGCGTTTCTTGCACGCTCCGATCCCTGGGATGTCGGAGCTGTTGCGCGCCGGCGTTGCACATGTTCAGTTCGAGACCATCCATCCCTTCCTCGACGGCAACGGTCGCCTCGGGCGGCTGCTTATCACCTTTCTCCTTTGCCATCACGGGGTTCTGGACGCACCGTTGCTCTATCTGAGCCTGTACTTCAAGCAGCATCGCCCGCGCTACTATGAATTGCTCGATGCGGTGCGGCGCACTGGGGATTGGGAGGCGTGGTTGTTGTTCTTTCTCGACGGGGTAGCGCAAACCGCGGCGGGCGCGGTTTCAACCGCGCACCAGTTGCAGTCCCTGTTCAAGGAAGACGAGGCTCGGATTCAACGGCAGGGCCGGTCGGCGGGCTCGGTGCTCCGAGTTCACCAAGCGCTGAAGGAACGCCCGATCCGATCGATTCGTGAGGCCGCCGGGCACGCGAGACTCTCGAATCCCGCCGCGGCCAACGCGATGCGCTCCTTGGAACGCGAAGGGATCGTACGAGAGCTGACCGGTCGTAGGCGTAACCGTCTGTTCGCCTACGACCGCTACGTGGACATCATCAGCGAAGGCACCTGACCCGCCGTTCCGGCGCCCGCCCGACGGCAGCGTCGGAACCTGGTCCGAAAAACCGGCTGGTGGGCGATGCTCGGGCATCGGCTACATCGTCTTCCACGTCACGGAGTGACCGTACAGGCTACTCGGAATCGAGGGCGGCTGCGGCGGCGGGGGTGTCGATGTCGAGGTCTCCTTCGGGGAACGCGACGGTGAGCAGGTCGTCGCGGTGGCGGGTAAACAACGCTCGGGCGCCGCGGTCGCCGGTGAGGCGGGTCAGCTCCGGGAAGTAGCGGCGGGCGAACAGCGCGGGCACGCCGAGGGCGCCGCCGGCGTAGCGGCTGGCTACCAGGGGCGCGCCGCCGGTGCGGAAGGCGGCGGCGATCTCGGCCAGGAGTGCCTGTGACACGTGCGGCTGATCGGTGACCAGCACCAGCGCGGCGCCGAGCTCGGAAGCGACGGGCACGTCAGCACCGGGCTCGCGGCAGGCGTGCGGACCGGCGCCGGGCAGGCTGGCGATGCCGCGGGCCAGGGAGCTGCCCATGCCGGTCTGCCAGTCGCGGTTGAACACGGTGGTCACGCGGCTGCCCAGGTCCTCCAGCGCCGCGCCGACCACCGGCGCACTGCAGCCGAGCACCACGTGGACCGGATCGAGGCCGGCCGCCAGGGCCACGCGCACGGTCCGGTGCAGCAGGGTCTCGCCGCGGTAGCGCAGCAACTGCTTGGGCGTGCCGAGGCGGCTCGACGAGCCGGCAGCCAAGACCACCGCGGCGATGTCTCGACTGCGTGCCGACGCCCGCGCGCTCATGCCCCGATCACGGTCGAGACCGGCCGCGTGCGCCGGTGTTGGGGTGAACGCGAACGGACGAGCCGGCGCCTGAGCGCAGGCTCATTGCGCGGGACGGACACGGTTTGCGAGCAGCCGGGTTGACCGGCGCAGCCCGCCGGCGGTGCGTGCAGGCCCGGCGACGCCAGGGTCCTGGTCGCACGGGCACGATCCGCCGGTACCGTCCCGTACCGAGCAACCGCCACGGCCGGATGCCATTGGTTCATGCGCCGGGAGCGGACGAATGAGCGGTGTGGATCGGGGCGGCGCGGTCGCGCAGCGGGGAGCCGGCGCGGCCGGCGAGGGCGGTGCGGATCTCAGCCAGGATGGAGAGGGCGATCTCCGGCGGCGAGTCGGCGCCGATGTCGAGGCCGGCGGGGCCGTACAGCAGTTCGCCGGCGGGCGCTCGGTCGCCGAGTTCCTCCACCAGGCGCTGCAGGCGGCGGCGCGGGCCGAGCACGCCGATGTAGCGCACGTCGCGGGCGGCGAGCTGCTCCAGGTACTGCAGGTCGGTGGGGTAGCTGTGCGTCATCAACACCACCACCTCGCCGTGGCGCGCCGGCACGGTGGAGGTGAACTCCTCGCGCGCCGCGGTGCGTACCTGCACGGCGGCGGGAAAGCGCTCGGGGCGCGCGAAGGCGGCGCGGTGGTCGAACACGATCGGCGCCCAGCCCAGCGCGCCGGCCAGCGCCACCAGCGGCTCCGCGTCGGGACCGGCGCCGCACACGGTCAGCGGCAGCGGCGGCTCGATTACCTCCAGCAGCACGCGCACCGGCGCGCCGTCGACCTGGTAGCAGGCGGACCTCGAGCTGCCCGCCTCCAGTAGCCGGCCAAGATCGTCGCTCACCGCGGCGCGCAACTCGGGACGCCAGTGGCCATAGGCGCTTGCACGGGAGGCGACGGCTGGAGCTGCCGGCGCTGAACTGCAATCCGTGCCGGAGTGCCCAATCTCTGGCTTCGCCGAGCCGCCGCTCGCGCTGGTCCGAGTGGCCGCCTCTTGCGCCGCCACGATCGCCAGACGGGCGCCTGCCTCCGCCTCTTGCGCCGATTCGTAGACGGTCGCCAGGGCGGTGCGATGGCCGTGCGCACGGGCCGCCGAGATGCGCGGCAGGTAGCGGCTCTCGGCGACCTCATCTCCGGGCTCGACCCGCTCCAGCAGCACGTCGACCACGCCGTTGCAGCCCAGCCCCAAACCGAGCAAAGCATCTTCCGGGGACGTGGAATCGTAGCGCACGGTGCGGGAGCGGCCGTCGGCCAGCACTTCGGCGGCGCGCTCCAGCAGGTCGCCCTCCAGACAGCCGCCGCTGATCATGCCGACGGTGTCGCCGCCGGGTAGCGCAAGGGCGCGCGCCCCGACGCTGCGGTAGCTCGATCCCTCGACGTGCACCAGGGTGGCCAACGCGCACACCGATCCCGCAGGTAGCGCGGACAGTGTGTCAGTGATGCTTTGCAGCTCGTCCATATGCAGCGCGCAACGACCTCCGGCCACCCGCGCGGCGGATCAGCCGCCGGCGACCGCGGGGATGAAGTACACCTCGCTATCGGCCTGCACGCGCTCCAGGAAGGCATCCTCGAGGCGCTGGCCGATGATCTCGCCGTCGATGGCGATGGCGGTGGTGGCCTTCAACTCGTCGACCAGTCCCGGAAAGCGCTCGTCGAGCACGCGCAGCACGCCGCGCACGTTGTGCGCCTCCACCTCGATGCTGCTCTCGCCGCCGGTTCGCTCCAGCAGGCGGGTGGGAATCTCGATGCGCGCCATCGTCCCGGAACGGTCCGCGTCAGCTCTGCGCCTGCAGCACCGTGGCGGCGTCCTGCACCGCGCGCACGATCTTGTCGTAGCCGGTGCAGCGGCACAGGTTGCCGGACAGCCAGTAGCGGATCTCGTGCTCGCTCGGGTCGGGGTTGCGCTCCAGCAGCGCCTTGGCCGCGACCACGACGCCGGGGGTGCAGATTCCGCACTGCAGGCCGGCGTGCTCCAGCAGCTTCTGCTGTACCGGGTGCAGCTTCTGGTCCTTGGCCACGCCCTCCACGGTCTCGATCTCGTGGCCGGCGGTCTCCGCGGCGTACACCAGGCAGGAACAGACGATGTTGCCGTCCATCACCACGGTGCAGGCGCCGCAGTCGCCGGTGGCGCAGCCTTCCTTGGTACCGGTGAGGCCGATCTTGTCGCGCAGCACCTCCAGCAGGCTCATGTGCGCCTCGCACAGAAACTCGGTCGGTTCGCCGTTGATGGTGGTTTGTACGTGCATCTGGCTCATGTTTGTCTCCCTTTCTCTCTGGCAGTTCGCCCTACAGCGACGCGCGCGCCCGGTCACGGGCCGCGGCGGCCGCGCGCCTGGTCAGCACGCCGGCGACGTGGCGGCGGAACTCGGCGGTGCCGCGCCGGTCGGTGATCGGACGGGAGGCCGCGGAAGCCGCCGCCCCGGCGCGCTCCAGGTCGCCATCGTCGATGGCGGTTCCGATCAGCGCGGCCGCCGCGTCGGGAACCATGATGGCGGTCGGCGCCACCGCTCCGAGCGCCACGCGGGCGGCGGTGCAGTTGCCGGAGGCATCGACCGTCACGCTCACCCCCGAGCCCACCACGGCGATGTCCATCTCGTTGCGCGGAATGAAGCGCAGGTAGGCGTCGCGCGAGCCGGCGCCCGGCGCCGGAATCTCGAACGACACCAGGAACTCGCCGTCGGCGAGCACGTTGCTGCCCGGTCCGGTGCAGAAGTCTTCCACCGCAACCCGGCGTTCGCCGGTCGGGCCGGCGATCCGGCACACCGCGCCCACCGCCATCAGCGCCGGCACGGTGTCGGCCGCCGGCGACGAGTGGCACAGGTTGCCGCCCAGGCTGGCGCGGCTCTGGATCTGGGACGAGCCGATCAGTTCGGCCGCCTCCACCACGCCGGGATAGACCTGGCGCAGCGTCGGGTGATCGGTCAGGTCGACCGCCGGCACCGCGGCGCCAAGCACCAGCCCATCGTCCGAGAGCGCAATCTCTCGGGTCGCGGCGATGTTCTTTACGTCGACGATCAGTTCGGGGATGTTGCGGGTCAGCCTCATCTGCACCATGAGATCGGTGCCGCCCGCCAGCACCCGGGCTCCGGGATTCTGGCCGAGCACCTCGGTGGCTTCACTCACGGTCATCGGGCTCGCGTATCGCGCACTCATAGCAAGCGGAGTATAACGATACCGGACGCGGCGCGCCACACCCCGTCGTGCAACGCTCGGTGTAGTGCGTCTGGAGGCGTCGGCTCGCATCCACCGCGCGCCCCCGCATAGCCGCGTTCCGCCAGCAGATGCATCGCGCACTGTCAGATTTCGGCCAGAATTTCGGCCAGAGAGTACCGACGGTCCCCGATGCCGTTGCAACCAACTGGCCGTGTTCGTACCCTGCCGGCGCATGATGCCGACCTTCGCGAGACCAATCCCATTGACAACGACCGTGCAGCCAGGCAGCGCTCTGGTTCCCGCACCGTCCGGTTCCGGCCGGTCACCTGCGTCGTGAACCGGACTGCCCGAGGCGGCTGGCGCGGCGACCTGCTTACGCTGCTGCGCGGCGTGGGACTCGGGGTGGTCGAATTGGTGCCGGGGGTGAGCGCCGGCACCCTGGCGCTGATTCTCGGCATCTACGAGCGCATGGTGGGGGCGATCGCCGCGCTGGTCGAGGTCGCGCGTGCGCTGCTGCTGCCGCGGCGCGACGGTTCCGCCACGTGGCGGGCGCAGGTCGTGCAGGCGTGGCGTGCCGTGCCGTGGCGCTTCGTGCTGGTGCTCGGGGCCGGCATGGGCGGTGCGCCGCTGCTGTTCAGCCACCCGGTGGGGGCGGTGCTCGATGCGGCGCCACACGCGGCGCTGGCGTTTTTCTGCGGCGTGGTGCTGGTGGCGGTGGTGCTGCCGCTACGCTCGGTCGGCGCCTGGCGGGCGCCGCAGGTGGCGGCGTTCCTGCTGGCCGGGGCCGGCGCCGTGGTGCTGTTGGGGCTGCCGGCGGGCGGCGGCGGCGAGCCGGCAATGTGGTTCCTGGGTCTGAGCGGCATGGTGGCGGCCGCGGTGATGGTGCTGCCGGGGGTGAGCGGCGCCTTCGTGCTGCTGGTGCTCGGCCCCTACCCCTACCTGATCGGGGTGATCCGCGGGCTGACCTCCGGCGATCCGCAACTGGTGCCGCTGATGGTGTTCCAGGCCGGGGTGCTGATCGGCATGGGCGCGGTCAGCAAGGCCCTGTCCTGGCTGCTGCAACGCGCGCGCGGCCTCACGCTGGCGGCGCTGAGCGGCCTCATGCTGGGCTCGCTGCGCCGCCTGTGGCCGTTCCTGGACTGGCCCGACGCCGCCGCGACCGGCCACCTTCCGCTGCACGCCATCCCCAAGGTACCGCCCTCCAAGCTGGCACAGGTGCCGGGCGCCGAGCTGGCGGCGGTGCTGCTGGCCGCATTGGCCGGGGCGGCGCTGGCCGCGGCCGGCGTCGCCGCCGCGCTCCGCCAAGCGCCGGCCGCGCCAGACGGCCCGGCCGGCGACCGAGCAGGCTATTAGGCGACGCGCTGCCCGGCGTCGTTCTCGACCCGCTCGCGCACCGAGAAGCCGAAGGCGCCGGCCAACCGATTGATCGCGGCCGCCGCGTCGTTGTAGGACACGGCGGATGCAATCCTCGGCCAGCCGTCAGGCGGATTCTTCAGGTCACCTCCATCGTCATCATCGGATCTCTGCCTCCTTCCGGGTTCCGCGCAGCAGGTGGATCAGGCCGAGGATGCCGCCGATGATGGCGGCGAGGGCGAACACGGCGGCGTAGTCGATCAGGGGGATGCGCAGCACCTCGTTCAGCCGGCCCCAGCCGAGCGGTGCGTATACCGCCAGCACGCCGGCCACGTAGGCGGCCAGCACCAGGGCGCGCACCGGCCGCGACCAGCCCAGCCCGTGCATCTGCGTGATCACGAAGATGCCGCCGAACCCGAACGCGAACATCGGCCACATGCCTTCGCCCTGGTTGATCGCCACCAGGGTGCCGTGGGCGAGCACCGCCACCTCCAGGGCGAGCGTCCACCAGCGGTTCACGTGCGCGCGGGTCAGGAACAGGCTGCCTTGCAGGAGCAGCAGGAACATGTACAGGAACCCGATCAGGTGCCCGCCGGTGGCCTCCATCGGGTGGTACCAGAACGTGTACACGATGGCCCAGGCGAAGTAGTAGCCGTGGTAGCGCCGCGCCGCATCGGTGAGCCGGCGCGGGAAGCCGACCCTCTTGCCGAAGAACAGGCCGCGGCGCGGGTTCTCCATCAGCAGCACCCACACCAGCATCACCACCACCGACCCGAGCGCGCTCCAGATGGAGACATCCTGCGCCAGCCCGTCATACCAGAGGTGGGTCTGCACCAGGTGCAGCACCACGAAGAACCCGTTCACGCCGAGCGCCAGGTAGTTCACGGTGCGCAGCGACTTGCTGTAGCGGGGCCGGCTGCGCCCGACAGTACGTTGCGCGTAGGCGATCAGCGCCCAGAACGACACCTGGTGCAGCAGGTAGAAGCCCCACGCCGTCAGGCGGCTGGCCACGGTCGGCTCGATCAGCTTCCAGTAGTACCAGGACGCACCGGCATCGGCAGCGTGCGGCACGTCGGCCAGCCGTCCCGCGAGCAGCCAGATCAGCCCCGTGAACGCCAGGCTGGCGGCGGTCCCGACCGCCAGAGCCCGGTACGCCGATACCGGCGCCCGCTCCCGGCTCGCCCTGTCGCCTGCGCTACGTCCCACTTCAACCAATGTCGAAGCCGCACCAGACTGCGGTCAACAGTCGAGGATCTCCATGACGTTCCTTCGCCGCTCCAGCAGCCACGAGAGCCCGCGGTTGTTCCGATCATCGGCGGCCGTGCGGACTACACGGACGGAGGTGCTTCGACACGTTCGGCGAGGGACTGGAAGAAAGTGGTATCCCACAACTCCAGTTCCGCGTCGTCGCGGATGAACGGGCGGACGTCGCTCCTCGCCTGATCGAAGTCCACCTGCCCGAATCTTTGCCGCAGGAGCCGGCGCAGTTGCGGGATGCCCAGTTTGCGCTCCCGCTGCCAGTGGCCGGTCTGCGTCATACGGGCCTGCAGATGGCGGACGTTGCAAGGGATCTGCCGCCCGAGATACCAGACGAAGTCGTAGAAGTCGCGGCCCTTCACGCGGCTCTTCCAGTTGCGGCACAGGATGGCGTGCAGCTTGCCGGCGAACAGGCACGGCAGGTCGAACAGCCGCACCTGGAACGGTATCGGCGTGAGCAGTGTGAGGACTACGTACTGAGCCAGCGGCGGCGGATCGGTGTCGAGCTCGATTCTGATCCGTACCTGCTGCAATTCCGGAAGACGCGCGCGCAGGTAGTCCGGGGTGCCGATGCGGGCGAGGTTGATCCGCGATCCGGTCGCACAGCGCCTTCTCCGGTTGGGCCAGGAAGAACGACCCGCCGTCGGTGGCGTGCAACCCGACACCATAGCTGTATGCGAATTCGTTGATGGGACTGTAACTGAACCGGCCCAGCGGCGTCCGGTACAGCTTGCCACGCTTGCAGGTAATGCTGGTGACTTCGTCGACCCGCTCCGGTATCAAACCGTGCCAACTCAGCGCTGTCTCCAGGAAGCGTGCATAATCACGGCACTGGTAGCACCGCGCCCCTTCACGGTGTGCGAATCGGCGGCACCAACGCCAGGGGTGACGACGCAAGTGGACACCCGGTGAACGCCCGTTGAACGCTGGGCCAGAATCGCTGTTGACGTTTCTTGCGCGGCGCCCCATACTACCAACTCACGATTCGACGGATGGTGATGAAGCGCCACGACGACAGTAAGCGCAGTAACCGGCTGGCGGTGAGGCAGCCGGTGCGTCTGAAGGGGGGGGGGGGGGGGGGGGGGGGGGGGGGGGGGGGGGGGGGGGGGGGGGG
>JAPPGB010000111.1 GCA_028821475.1 Spirochaetaceae bacterium | reverse complement strand
CTCGCCGCGGAAGTCGGAGACCGGCGGCCGCCCCGCAGCGGTTCCCGCGGCGCGTTGCGTCGGTCGGCTTCGAACTGCGGTCCGGCCGCGGAAGTTGCACGGTCCGGGACACCGCCCACCCCCGCGTCCGGGCCATCGCCGCCGGCTCGCCCTTGCCGCTTGGCCGGCGAAGCAGCCCGACTGCTGCCACCAATCGCGTTCGATTGCCCGCATGCGTGCTCCGCCTCGGGACGGCGTCCCGGCACTGAATCGGCAGCGGCACAAAGGCCCGCTTCCTCTGCACGCACGGCCTCATCCTGCGTGACTCGCTTCGGCGCTGAATCGGAGCCGCGGACCACATCCCGCACCTCCGCTGACTTCGCACCGCCGTGCTCGGCCTCCGGATCTCGCTTCGGCGCCGAAACCATCCACCCGTCGCCGTCCCGCGCCACGCGACCGAATGCGGCTTCGGTTTGGCGCTTCGCTGGCGAAGCCGTGTGCTCGCCGCTGTTCGGCGCCGCCGCGAATGACGCGCCGCCGTGCTCGACTTTCGACGGGCGCTTCGCCGCCGAAGGTCCGGCCACGCCAGCGGGAACCGCCGCACAGAACGATGCGCCATCCTGCTCGACTTCGCTCACGGCCTCCGCATCGCGCCGCGCCGGCTTGCTCTCAGAACGCGCACCGTTGACCGACCCGTGGCCGACGGTGCGCCGCACACGCGGTGGCCGCGCCGGGTCGTAGCGGTCGAGGCCGTCCCGCACCAGCCGCGCCAGGAGCGCGCCCAACGTCAGGTGCGGGTCCTGGTGCGACAGCAACATCTGCAGCTTCTCCAGTCCATGCCGGCACTCCGCGTCGACCGCCGCCTTCAGCTCCCAGCGCCCGCCTGCGAGCGCGCGCATCCGGTCGCTCGGCTGCGCCAACTCCGGGTCCACTTCGGCCAGCATCTGCTGCACTTCACGCGTGCTCTTTCCCGCCGCCTGCTTGACCAACTGCTCCCGTGCCACGGCGTCCAGCACCGGCCCCGCCACCGGTGCCGGGTCGCGCTCGCCGGCGCGTTTCGGTGTCGCCGGTGCCGGGTCCCCTGGTGTGCCGTCATTCCGCCGCTCCCCGCCCAGGCCGTCATCGGCTCCGTGACTGCCGGGCGGACGGCCCCGGCTGCGGTCGCTGCGCTCGAACAGGTTCTGCAGTTGGGCCGCGTTGCTCAGGTTCAGCGAGCCATCCTGCAGCAATTCGCGTGCTCCGTTGGTCTGACTGCACAGCCGCATCGCCTTGATCCTTCGCCAGGCGGCGGCCGCGGTGTAGCCCAGTTCATGCACGACGTAGTCGAACAGGCTGCCGTAGCCGCGGGTCAGGTGGAGGCGGCGCGCCTCGATCTCGCGCAGGTGGTCGAGCACCAGGATCTGCAGCGCCTGCTCGTGGCGAGCGAGCTGCCGAGTCTGCGACAGGAGGAGGTAATCGGGAAGCGCGGCAACGGTGGACCAGAGGGCGGGAGAGGTCTCGTCATCCATATCGTAAGTATACCATGGGACTGAAAATAGCCGATTTACCCGAGTCCTCGACGGCGGTGCAACGGCGCCAGGAAGGCCGCTCAGCGGGGCGCTACGCTGTCCACGGAGGCCAAGTCGTCTTTGGCGAGTCGGAGGCGCCGCCGCGCGCCGTAGCGAGCCGCTATGCGCCCCGAAAATCGAGTCAAGGGGTGCGCGCAACTTTTTTCGCGATTCTCTCCATATCTACGATCTGTCGGGACGGCAGGCCGCCTCGGACATCTCCACTCTCGGTCCAAGGCTGCCGCTCTTGGCGTTCGCATCGCACCCGGGGACTGGTCAAGATGCTCGCACTTTGAAAGGTTGAGAGCATACGACTGGACGTGTGACGAGCATGCTCAAGCTCGGCGCCGACGAGCGGACTTGGCTCGACGAATACCGGCAAGCGCTCCAAGGAACGACACGCCGGTGTGGTCGTGCGCATGGTCATCTACGGCTCCAAGGCACGCGGCGCCGCGCACCCGGACAGCGATCTGGACGTACTCATTATCGTCAGGAACGATTCGGGTGCCCTCAAGCGTGCGCTCCGCGACATCGGCTATGACCTGGCCGCGACATCCTGGGCCGCGCCGTTGATCTTCGCCTACACGCAGGACGAGTGGCAGCACCGGAAGGAAGGGGATTCCCGTTCCAGCGGGCCGTGGAGCGCGACGCCGTGGCCGTAACATGAAACCGGGACGCGGTGCACAGAGAGTGGAGCTTGGCCACCAGGACACTCTCGGCGGTGCTGGCGCGTGACCTCACGACCTGATCCTCAGCATCAATCACCGAGCGGTTGTATCTTTACCAAACCTTCGATACCGTTCGCGAACACCTTCAACGTCCGGATGTATGCCAGCGGCATTCTGCATATCTTTGTCCGCCCCAGCGTCAATCATGATGTCAATTACAGCCACTTGGTCAGCCAGCTGCCAGTCCGAATAGTATTGGTCGGTGACTATATGGAGCGCCAAGTTACCGAATTCATCGGTGGCGTTCGGATCAGCGCCAGCGTTCAGCAGCGCAACGACCAAGCGAGGATTGTCCCCATGATAGTAAGCAGCGATGTGTAGGGGGAGTCTCTGATCGTGTCCCGTACCGGCAACATTCGGATCGGCATCAGCAGCAAGCAACAGTGACACGACGTCAGCAGCCGATCCGGGATCATTTATACTGAGGATGGCGTTTCTAATCGGCGTGTTACCATCGTTGTCGTGCAGATTAGGATCGGCACCGTCATCAAGTAACGCAGCGATAGTTGAGATGTTCGCACCGAATATAGCAGCGTGCAGAGGAGTCGAGTAACGCGAACACCCGCGTACGTCTGGCTCGGCACCTCCGTGAAGCAGATTGGGGATAATGGCCGGATGAATAAATGGTTCGCCGGCCGCTTCGTGTAACGGCGTGCAGCCATTTGAATCTCGAGAATTGGGATCCGCATCGAAATGGAGGAGAGTCGCGACAATCTCGACGCCAAGGTCGGGCTTGCTCCACGCCTCTACATGGTAGCCCCGTCGAACGGCGATGCTCAGTGGTGTAACGCCGTAGGGCCCGACGGCATTCGGATCAGCACCAGCGAGGAGCAACGCAGCGATGATGGAGGCATCTTGCGCTTCCTCGGCCGCAGCATGCAAACGCGTGCCGGTCCAGTAGCGCCCTCGAGCATTGGGGTCAGCACCACCATCAAGGCAGTCAACTACGCCCTCGACCGTAGCCTCCCGAAAAAAAGACCTCTCTTTCCAATCTGAACACGTTCCGGCCGAAACAGACGCTGTACCAAACGTGGCAAGTGACAAGATGAGGCTCGCAATCAGACACCCTCTCTTGCCCCATGTGCGTATTCAGTGCTGATGCGCATCGTACCCTCTGTTCGTTATCTGGATCCGGCGCTACATAATCTGGCAGTCGACCACATGACGTAATCTATCGCGCGCATGGCAGAAATGTCGTATCCCATCTTCGTGGAGACATAGACGAGGCCGTCCTGGAATCCCGGCCATGCAGCAACTTCGTCGCATATTCGATGATATTGGCAAAACAGGTCAAGATTGTTTATCGTACCATAATTGCCATAAGTCGGCTTCTTGTACGTCAGATAAATGTAGACTTTGCTGTCCCATATTGCGTGGTGTTGCGGATTCATGAAATGGAGTATCTTCGACGCACCGACTAGGGATTCATTTATGCAAGATCGCAAGATACGAAGATCATTTTGTTCTATGATACGTTGTGATCTTGCTCGATTGAGAACATCCAGAGCAATGTCCCAATCCTCGTCCGTCCCCTTTAGGGTCAGCATCTTTGGCATCCAACCGTATGCCATGTTTGCGGCCACAACGAAGTCGGAACGCTCCAAGGGATGTCGTCGGCGGAAGAAGTCCAATAGGTACGGATACACCCGAATGAGCGGATCAGTGCGGCAAACTTCAATGCTACACATATCTCTAATGAATTGTTTCTTTTTGGGCGCTTTGAGGACTCTCTTCATGATTGCACTGACGGCTATGGACCTGAAGATCGTGGTCTCTCAATCGATAACACGGGCGATGACTCGATCTATCAGTAGTAGAGGGCGCGCAGGCTGAGGGTGCGGCGGAGGAGGGGGAGGAGGCCGGCCGGGCGCACGTCCTTGAGCGAGGACTGGTATTGGGTGCGAAGTTCCTGCCAGGTGCTGGTGCGTTCGCCGGGGTCGAAGGCGGTGCGGTAGCGGAGCATGGTGTAGAGGGCGGCGAAGCGGCCGATCTGGGGATACTGCCGGGCGTACTCCTGCACGGTGTGGGCGTGCGGCTTGAGCGCGCAGCCGGCGCTGGCCATGCGCATGTAGAGCAGCTTGCCGAGGGCGCGCAGGCCGCCGGCGTCGGCCTGCCGCGCGCGCATGGTGAGCCAGCCTTCGCGGCCGTAGCGCAGGCCGTAGGCGCCGGCGATGCCGGCGGCGGCCAGGGTGCCCAGCACGGTGAGGGCGAAGCGCCACGGGAACACGAAGTCGCGCGGCGCCGGCACCTCTTCCACCTCGATGATCGGGATCACGATGTCGAGCGAGTTGGCGTCGGCGCCGGGCGGCGGCGGCTTGGCGTGGGCGGTGGTCTCGAAGTCGATCCAGCCGAAGTCGGGCAGCCAGAACTGCGTCCAGGAGTGGCGGTGCGCGGTGGTGATCAGGTACAGATCCTCGACCGCGTACTCCTGCAGCGGCTCGATCGACTGGCGCAGGATGGCGGCGCCGCGCACGTGCTGCGGGGTCTGCAGCGACTCGGAGCCGAGCCAGCCGGTCACCACGCGCGTCGGAACGCCGAGCATGCGCCCCAGGATCGCCGAGGTGTTGGAGAACTCGGTGCAGTCGCCGGCCTTGGTCTCGAACAGGAAGTTGTCGACGTGGGCGATCGAGACGTCGTCGGTGAAGCCGATCTCGTACTGGTAGTCGGCATAGCTGCGCATGAGCTGGTCGATCTTGTCGAAGTCGGTACCGGCATCGCTCACCGCATCGTCCAGGTAGGCCTGGAAGCGCGCCCGTTGCTCGCCGTCGAGCGGCACCTCCAGGAAGTCGCTCATGCGCGCGCGCTCGCGGTCGGACAGCGGACGCGCCTGGCGCCAGCCGGGCGGACCGGCCGTGCTCACCTGCGAGACCACCCGGTAGGAGAGGTCGAACGGATGGTAGCGGCGCTGCTGCACGGTGGGCTCCACCGCCAGCGGCCGGTACGGCATGACCCGCTCCGGGATGGTGGAGAAGAATCCGTGCTCCAGCGGGCTGCGGCCCAGCTCGCGCGGCGGTGCGGGATCCTCCCAGGTCTCGAACAGGCGGCGGTAGACCAGTTCGTTGAGCGGTTCGTCGCGCGAGTAGGAGAAGCCGAGCACGCCGTCGAACAGGCCGAAGTAGCCGTCGGCGGCGTACACGGGGTCGTGCTCGCTGGCGATGATCATCACCGCGTGCTGCTGGTTCTCGCCCTCGCCGTCGCCGCTGTCCTGGTTGCCGTCGCCCTCCTCGCCGGTCTCGCCCTGGTTCTGGTCGTTGGGCTGGCCGGAGCCGCCGCCCGACTGGCCCTGCTCGCCGGTGCTGCCGCCGCCGGTGCCGTCGGTTTCCCCCTGTCCCTGGCCCTGGCTCGGCTGGGGTTGTGGCTGCGGCTGCTGCGGCTGCCGGCGCTGGTCCCACTCGCGCGCCGGGATGCCCACCAGGCCCGGCATCTGTCCGGCTTCCCCCTCGCCTTCGCCGTCCTGCTGGTTCTGCTGCTGGTCGCCCTGGCCGCCGCCGCCCTGGTTGTCGCGTGGCTCGAACTGCTGGTCGCCGCGCAGGTTGCCGCCCGGCGGCGCGGTGCTGAAGTCGTCGACCGGCACCGGCGGCGACGGCGGCAGTTCGTTGAGCTCGTTGAAGGCGATGCGGTGCTCGACGAAATCGGGCGGCAGGATGATGGCGAGCACGATAATCAGTGGGACGATGACCGACGCGAACAGGGTCACCTCGCGGCGGCCGCGGCGGCGGTCCTCGGCACGCCCCGTGCCCGGGCGCCGGTTCGGGAACGCGGCCTGGTAGATCACGATGCCGTGCAGCAGGAAGCCGCCGATGGCGACCAGCAGGATCACCGTGGTGAGCAGCGAGCTGGCGCCCGAGATCTCCGCGGACGCGCGCGAGAAGCGCAGCATCTTGACGTAGATGTAGCCGATGAAGAACAGCTCGGCGGCGGCGATAGTGTGGCCGTACTCGCGCGAGCCGAAGACCAGCAGGGTGAGCAGGAAGGCGCCGGCGCCGGCGCCGGCCACCAGCCACGCCGCGCTGTCGAAGCCGGTGCCGAAGGCGATCGCCGCCAGCACGGCGAGGCCGGCGGCGGCGAGCAGGTGGGGCGGGCGCAGCCAGACCCGTGCCCGGGCCGACAGGCGCGCGAGGCGGCCGCGGCGCAGGATCGGCGTGCTGCCGGTGGCGGCATGGCGCAGGGCGTAGGCGATCAGCATCTCCAGCGGCACCAGGGCGAACCACACCAGGTAGCCGGCGCGGTCGTAGGGCACCGTGACCGCGGGGTGCACCAGCGGCATCGCCACCGCCAGGGCGTACACCAGCAGGCGGGTCAGGAAGAGGAGGTGCACAGGTAACTCACTTTGAGCGGTTGCTCTTCGCGCATCCCGGGTTGCCGTCCGGCGACCGCTTGGGGTATCCGCACGCGCGGTTCGCGGGCCAGCAGCCAGCCGCCGCCGGCAGCAGTGGGCAGCGGCGTGTCGCACACGCTCATCCGGTATGGGTCCGGCTCATCGTCGCCGGTGCGGCCCGCCGGCACAGTGCGGAATACGTTGACGTACTGGGCGCCGCTGCGCTCCACGAAGCGCGGCAGGTCCTCGTCGAACACGGTGGAGAAGATGAACAGCTCGCGCGGCTGCGCG
This sequence comes from Spirochaetaceae bacterium, assembly GCA_028821475.1. Taxonomy (GTDB): domain Bacteria; phylum Spirochaetota; class Spirochaetia; order SZUA-6; family Bin103; genus Bin103. The sequence goes on along the minus strand of JAPPGB010000111.1, from coordinate 7,006 downwards.
TTGCCGGCGGCGGGCAGCTCGGAGGTCAGCGGCAACTCGGCGAGACGGCGCGCAAGCCGCTCGATCTCGTCCGGCGAATCGACCCGATGGCTTTCCCCGCCGCTGTCCACCACGAAAACATACTCGGGGTGGTGCTGCTTGACCACGCGCAGAAAGGTGAGCAGCCAGCTCTTGATGAAGTCGAGGTGCATTACCGCGGCCAGGGTCTCGCCGCCGCGGCGCCGGTAACGGCGCAGCACCACGTGCAACTCCTGGGTCTGTTCCTGGGTGATCGGCGAGATGCGGGTGATCAGCTCGCCGAGCCGGCTGGTGGCCTTCCAGTTGATGTCCTTCAGGCGGTCGCCGGGAATGTACTCGCGCATGAAGTACTGTTCCTCGTCGGAGGTCTGGGCGCGCTGCGTGGTGTCGAAGCCGGTGGAGATCTCCACCGGCGGGGTGGGCGGGGCGGGGGGCCGGCCCGGGCCCCCCCCCCCCCGGCGCCGGTGGGGGGGGGGGGTGGGGGCGCGCGGGGGGGCGCCCCCCCCGCGCCCCCGCCGCCCCCCCGGCCCCCCCCCCACCCCCCGGCACGGAAACCAGAGCGCGATCGCCGCTTCGCCGCCGGAGGTCGCCGTCTCCCGGTAGCCGCGCAGCACCGCCCGCCGGCCCGCCTGCAGGCGCCAGGCGATGCGCAGGTGGATACGGTAGAACAACCAGCTCTTGGCGGCGCGCGTGCGCAGCCGGTGCTGGGCGCCGTGCTCGCGCGCGCCCAGCGGGGCCGAACTGTCCCACTCGAACTCCACCAGCTTGAAGCGGTACGCCTGCAGGCGCCCGAGCCCGGCCAGCACCAGCAGGACCAGGAACCCGGTTACCGACAGCAGGAACTCGTGCGGCGACCCGCTCGCAAAGGCGCTGCCGAGCAGGTAGACCGCCGCCGCGGCGAGGGCCGTGCCGAGCAGGGTGAGCGGGTAGTAGTGCAGCACCCGCCGCGCCGCATCTCGCAGCACGTGGTCCAGGGCACCGCCCGAGCGCTGCCTGGTGCGTTCCGGAGCGTCGACCCTCGCCGGTCCGCCGAACTCCGCCGCGACCAGTGACTGCCTTCCGTTGGCGCCGGCCGCTCGCACGGAGCCGACTCGCCCGTAGCGCACGCGGTGGTCTCCCTGCGCCGGCGCCGCGGACGCCGAGCCCAAGCGCGCGTGCGACCCGGCCCGGGATGCCCGTGGCGAAGTGCCGGCGGCCCGTCCGGCCGCACCGTGCGCACTGAACACTGGCGTGCGCCATGCCCGCGTGCGGGATCGCAGCCCGTGGCGAAACACCAGCGGCATTCGAGCGGCGCCGTCGGAGCGACGCCGGGTTCCGCCGCGGGCTGCCAGGGTGACTGGTGGCGCGGCGGTGACGCACCCACCCATCCGGGCAGGTGTGCGGGGCACTGCGGCATTGATCGTGCGGTCCCCGCTCGTGTAGTGGCGCGTGCGCTGGCGGCCGGTCAAGGTTGCACGCTCGCGGTCATGCTCCGGCTAGCCGCCCGTGGCGCTCACCGGCACCGGCTGCCCGCTCTCCGGAACGTCCCGCGGCGCCGGCCGCCGGCCATCCACCGGCACCGTGTCCAGGATCTCCTGCAGCACCCCGGCGGCCGGGGTCGCGGGGTCCTGCATGATCATCCGGTGCGCCACCGCCGGCACGAAGATCTCCTTGATCAGGTCCACCGACACCCAGTTGTCGCCACGCACCAGCGCCAGCGCGCGCGCCAGTCGCGACACCTTGACCCCGGTGCGCGGGCTGGCGCCGGTCTCGATGGCCGGGTGGCCGCGCGTCTGCCGGACCAGGGTCACCAGGTAAGAGACCACCTCGTCGTGGATGGTGATCGAGTCCACCATGCCCTGCCACTGGTTGAGCCGCTCCTGCGCCACCACCGGCGCGAAGCCGCTCCAGGAGTCGTCGCGGCCGTGCTGGTGCACGATGCGCTCCTCGTCGTCGTCGCTCGGGTAGCCGAGCGAGAGCTGCACCATGAAGCGGTCGAGCTGCGGCACCGGCAGCGGGAACAGGTGCGCGCCCTTCAGGTTCATGGTGGCGATGATGAAGAACGGGTCCGGCAGGTGGTAAGTGTTGCCCTCTATCGAGATTGCCTGCTCCTCCATCGCCTGGAAGAAGCTGCCCTGCGTCTTGGGGGTGAGCAGGTTGATTTCGTCGCACAGCACGAAGTGGGCAAATATCGGGCCGCGGTTGAAGATCAGGGAACTGGTGCTGAGCTCGTAGCGCGAGAAGCCGAGAATATCCTGTGGCAGCAGGTCGACCGTGCACTGGATGCGGCTGAAGCTGGAAATCGGCACGTTTTCCACCGACACGTCGGCGACCGACACGTCCACGTGAGCAACATCCCCGTCGCTGCCGTCCACGCCGCCGCGGCGCGGCCCTTGCCACTGGATCGACTGCGCCAGCGCGCGGGCCAGCGAGGTCTTGCCGACGCCGTGCGAGTCCGCCAGGATCACGTGCCCGCCGGCGATCTTGGCGGCGATCAGGAACTCCAGGGTGCGCGGGTCGATGTAGATCAGCGAGCGGACGTTGTCGAGCAGGCGCTGAATCTCGGTACTGACGCCGCGCGCGTCGGACGCGCTCAGGATGCCGTTGGCCTGACCCGGTTGCACGGTGTCCAATGGGCTTCGCACAATGCGTGCAATGATACCGCACCCCCGACCCTGGGAAAAGCCGCCCGCCTATCGAGCGTTGGCCGTTCATCGGGTGTTCACAAGGACGATGCTCGCCGCGGCGAGCGCCTGTCGGCAGCCGCGGCGCAAGCGGACTGGCCGGGACCTTTCATCATCGACGAACTGCCGTACCTGATCGTCGCCGATCCCTCGGTAACCGGTGTGCTGCAGAACTGGCTCGACAGACCGGCCCGGCGGCCGTGCGTGGTTGTCAGCGGGTCGAGTCAGGTGTCCACCTGGTGGACGCGCGCGAGGTGATGACGGCGCTCCGCTGAGCATTCGCAACAAGTCGGCTCCGCCACAGGTGGGTGATACCATGCGATCTTTCTGCATCTATGTTGACCGGCTCGCGGCTGAAGTGGTCGCGCTGGGCGGTGGTCGATCTGGTGCCCAATCAGGTGGCCGAGGCGCTGATCCGCACCCTGGCCGACCATTTCGTGGCGTTCGGCAGAGTGCCGCTGTGCCGCTGTGCCGCTCTGCGTGGTGTTCGACCGTCCCAAGAAGGTGGCCCTGAAGTGGGCCAACAACGGCGAGGTGACCGAGTGTTCACTCCTTTTTTACACCGACGTGACGCCGCCGGCAGCCAGACGCCCCCCGCCGCGCAGCCGCGGGTCGAGCAGGTCGCGCATGGCGTCGCCCAGCATGTTGAAACTGTACACCACGATGGTCAGGCACAGCCCGGGCCACAGCGCCAGCCACGGCGCCTGCTCCATGAACCGCCGCCCCTCCCGGCTCAGCATCCCGCCCCAACTCGGCACCTTGATCGGCAGCCCGAACCCGAGAAAGCTCAAGGACGCCTCGGCCAGGATCACACCGCCGACGTTGATGCTGAACACGATGATCAGCGGCGCCACGATATTGGGCAGAACATGGCGCACCAGGACCTGTCGCGTCGGCGAGCCCACCGCCCGGGCGGCCAGAAAAAAGTCGTTGCCCTTGGTGGCCACCACCGCGCCTCTGACCACGCGCGAGCCGCCCACCCCGCCGGCGACCCCCAGCACCACGATGATCTGTAGCAGACCCTGCCCCGCGACCGACATGATCGTGAGCAACAGCAGCAGTCCCGGGAACGCCATCCAGGCATCGACGAAGCGCTGCACCGCCAGGTCCAGCTTACCCCCGAGGAATCCGGACGTGCCGCCGATCAGGGTAGCGACCACCACGTTCAGCGTGGTCGCCGCCAGACCGACGACCAGCGAGATGCGCGCCCCGAACAGCAGCCGGCTCAACAGGTCTCGCCCCAACTGGTCGGTCCCCAGCAGATGGCGGGCCGACGGGCCCTGCAGCCGGTCAGCCAGGTTCAGTTGGTCGAAGGGATAGGGGGCCAGAACATCGGCGAAGATCGCCAACAAAATCAGGATCAAGATGACGACCCCGCTGGCGATGCCCAGCGGTTTCTGCCGCCACAACCTGCCGAAGAAATCGGCAAACTGGCCGCGCGCCTCATTCATAGACAGCCCACTCGCGGGTCCAGCCAAGAAGCCTTATTCATAGACAGCCCACTCGCGGGCTCAGCCAAAAGAGCCTCACTCATAGCGCACCCTCGGGTCCAGCCAGGAATAGAGCAGGTCGATCAGGAGATTGAACAGCACCACCGCGGTGGCGAAAATCAGGTTTATTCCGGAGACCATTGGGTAATCTCTGGTATCGAGTGCAGTCAGCAGGAGACGACCCAATCCCGGCAGGCTGAAGATGTTCTCCATGATGACCGAGCCACCTATCAGGACCGGCAACTGCAGGCCGATCAGGGTTACCACCGGGATGAGGGCGTTCTTGACGGCATGCCGCAGCACCACGACCCGCTCCCGGAGACCCTTGGCCCAGGCCGTCCTGATAAAATCCTGGCGCAGCACCTCCAGCATCATGGTGCGGGTCATCCGCATGGTGGCTGCAGCCGAGGCCGTCCCCAGAATCAGGCTCGGAATGAGGAACATCCCAATATTGCCCAGCGGGTCTTCCGTGAAAGGAATCGTTTCCATCGGTGGCGACCAACCCCACCAGATTGCCGGGTAGAGCATGACCATAGTTCCCAGCCAGAAGTTGGGAGTTGCCAGGCCGATGATGGCGACCGAGCGCCCCGCGTAGTCGGCGGCGGTATCCTGGCGAATCGCCGAGTAGATGCCGACCGGCAGCGCTATCACGAGCCCGATTACGATTGCCATGACACCAAGCTGAATGGTTACTGGCAATCTGCCTATTATCTTCTCCTCCACCGAGAAATGGGCGCCCCACAGTGACTGGCCAAGAACGCCCTGGAGGAGACCTTTGAAGTGGGACTCACCGGTAATAAAGTCAGGGGTTGGCAACACTCCTATCCAGCGTCCATACTGCACGTGCACAGGCACGTCTAATCCGAGCCTACGCTCAAGAGCTGCGCGGTCAATCTCCGCGCCCTCGGCACCTTGTTCCGTGATCCTAGCCACCATTACGTCGATCACGTCGCCAGGAATGAAGCGGACCGCTAGAAAGACCATGATGGTCAATACAGACAAGGTAGGGATTATGAGCAGCAACCGCCTGATGAGATAGGCTCTCATGTCACAGTACTCCCTGTCATTGCGAGCCAAGATTCATGGGGGCCTGGCGATCTCGTTGCCGTTCTCTCACCCTTCAATGAGTAAGGGAGCTGGGAAGCGCGCCCAGGCGACACCCCCCAGCTCCCTTTTTTTCCTAAGCTCAGCCCCTAATAACCCATTGCTTCCTTCATCTCACTATCAATCCAGAGGTAGGTAAAAATGAGCCAGTCTTCCCATTTGTTCAAGCCAGCTTCACCGTTATAACCTTTGACCCACGGCTGGGCCAAATAGTACACTGGACTTTTGGGACCAAATATATGCCAGTGCTTCTCGATCGCGTACATATCTGCTTCTGCAATCAGCCTCTTCTGCTCCTCAATGCTAGTAGCGCCTAGGGCGGCTTCAACCATCGCGTCGTACTCAGGATCCTGGACTCCGCCGCGGTTCACCTCTGAATCCGAGTGAAAATCGTCTATCACCGTGACAGGGTCTCCAAGTTGGCCCGCAGTGGCACCGGACATGCCTTCCAAATCACTGGGGGGGCGCATCCTCTGGGCAAATTCGGGGGCGGTCAGTACATCAATCTTAACATCGACACCAATCTCAGCCCAGTAGGCGGCAGCGATTTCGGCAAGACGATGAGTTCGATCCACCGGCACCGCCGGGTGGCCACCGTGGTTCCGCTCAGCCGGTGTTGGGAAGCACGTCGATATCGGGGCAGTCGCACAGATCCCCGTCGGCCGTGACCAGCGTCAGGCCGAACACCATCGCGCTCGCGGCAATAAAGCTGCCTCCCTCGCTGGAGGAGGCGGCGGTACGATCTGCGCCACCGGCTTGCCGAATCGCGTGACCAGTACCGGCATGCGCGTCTCCCCCACGCGATCCAGAACCGCGAGACAGGTGGCCTTGAACTTCGAGATCTGAATCTCCTCCATGGCGCCGAAAATTGTACCATGAATCATGACCATATGGTCCACCATATCGGACACCACGGGTGCGAACGCGTGAAGCGGTAGGCAGATAGCATCCACATCGTAGCGAGGGAGACTGCGAAGGCGATGCGAACTGGAGCGGCGGCGCGATCATGCGTGGCGTCACAGGTCTCCACGATGGCGCGATCACGTACCGGCGCGACGGCTCGCGTCATGCGACTTCACGGTGCGCCCGGGTTCTCATTCGGCCCACTCGCCGGGTGGGCATGGCGCGGAGCGTGGCGCAACCGGTGGTGGGCACGGCACCGAATTCTGAGGTTCCACAGCTCGGTAGCGCCGCCGAGCGCGAACGGCACCACGTGGTCGATCTCCAGCCGATAGCGGGAACCGCAGCGCCGGCCGCTGTGCGGGTCGACATAGCTGCAACAACCCTGGTCGCGGCGCCACACCTCGCGCCGCACGGCCACCGGGATGTACCGTGAGCGGGAGCCCGGCGACGCGCCGCAGCCGTTCAACGCGGCGAGGTGCCGCGCCAGGGCCGGCGACCGCTCCACCGCGCCTTGCCCGGCTGCGTACGCCAGCCGCTTCGCCGCCGAACTCGTGAACCGGTCGTGGCCCCGTACCGGTGCCCGCGAAGCGCCGCGTTCGCCGGCATCGAACTGCGGTCCCGCCGCGCCCCGGCCATCGTCGTCGGCCCGCCCTGGCCGGTTCGCCGGCGAAGCGGCTCTCCCGCTGCCGACCCCCGCCGCGGCACGGGAAGTGCGACCGAACTCGGCTTGCTCGTGGCGCTTCGGCGCCGAAGTCGTGTGCCCGCCGCTGTTTGGTGCCGTCGCCGGTGACGCGCTGCCGTGCCCGGCTTCCGAGGGGCGCTTCGGCG
>JAPPGB010000110.1 GCA_028821475.1 Spirochaetaceae bacterium | reverse complement strand
CGCGGCGGCCGTGGTGGCCGGCGCACTCTCGGCAGCCTGACCGGCCTCGCCACTCTGTGTGCCGCCGCCCGCCTGACCGCCGCCGCTCTGGCCACCGGCGCCCGCTTGACCGCCGCCGGCCGCTCCTCGCGCCCCGCCGCCACCACCACCGCCGCCGAATATCGCCCCCATACCGCCCATCGCGGCGATCTGTTCCTGCATGAAGGCGAGCTTCTTGTCGTCGTCTCTCGCCACTGCCGGATCTTCTTCCAGCTTGGCATCGTAGGCTTCTTTGAAGTCGGCATTCTGGAGCAGCCGCTCGAACAACGCCTCGCGCCGCTCCGCCGGCAATTGCGACAGGTCGAAGCCCCCGGCACCGGCGCCGCCGCCACGCGCACCGCCCGCCGTAGCGGTCTCAGGCAACGGCTCGCCGGCCGTCCGCACGGCGGCGCCGTCGCGCAACGACTCATGGCCGACCGTCACCACCGCGTCGCCGGCGTTCAGGCCGCTGGTGACCTCGACCGTGTCCTGTGCCGACAGGCCCACCGCCACGGGCGTGCGTACCGCCACACCCTCCTGGACGCGATAGACGATGCTCTGGTCCCGCTCCAGGAGAATCGCACGCTTGGGCACCACCAGGGCATTTTCGCGGGTCTCGGTCGGCACCTGAACGGTCACGAACGACCCCGGCACCAGCGTGCCGGCCCCCGCGAGCTCCACGGTGACCTTGACCGTGCCGGACTCCGCGTCGACCACCGGGCTGATCAGGTTGATCGTTCCGGAGGCCTGCACGCCGCCTGCCGCCTGAACCTGAACATCCTGCCCCACGCGCAGGCTCCGGCGGCCGGCTTCGGGGATATGGATCACCGCCAACAGCGGATCCGGGTCGAGCACGTGGAACAGGCGCGCGTTCGACGAGATGGTAGCGCCGGGCTCCACCGAGCGTTCGCCGACGATTCCGGTGATCGGCGAACGGATCTCGGTATCGGTCAGTTGCTGGCGGGAGCGTTCCAAGGCGATGGTGCGCAACTCGATCTGGTAGCGCTGGTTCTCCAGTTCCTGGTCGGTGACCCCGCCATGCTTGGCGAGCTCGCTGGTGCGGGCGAATTCCCGCTGGATGTTGTCGTAGTGCGCCTGGGCTTCCGCCAGCGCCAGACGTGCGTCGCTGGGATCCAACTGCGCCATGAGTTGGCCCTCGCGCACGGCGTCGCCCTCTTCCACCAGCACGGCGGTCACCTCGCCACCGGCACGCGCCACCACGTCCAGGGCGCGCTCGGGGCTCAGCGTGGTGGTCGCCACCAGGAAGCTCGACACCGTTTGCCGCGCCACCTCCGCGGTCACCACCGGAAGGGCCGAGGCCTGGCCGCCGAAACCCCCGCCGCCGAAACCTCCCCCTCCGAAGCCTCCGGCCGCAGACCCCGCCTGGCCCTCGGAACGGCCCAGGATGTTGTTCACCACGTCGCAGCCGCCGAGCGCCACCGCCAGCGACACCACGCCTGCAACTGCCAGTCCGGTTCTGATACTGTGCATACTCAACGCTCCGCCTCCGGGGTGGGCTGCACCGGCCGGCGGGGTGCCGGTCGTGCCGGCCGCATCGCCCGGACCACGCGGCGCAGGTAGTCCGCCAGGTCGTCCAGCAGCGCGTAGATGGTTGGCATCACCACCAGCGTCATGAAGGTCGATGTGGTGAGCCCGCCGACCACCGCCAGCCCGATCGGCCCCCAGATGCCGGCGCGCCCTTCGACCGGCCCGAACACGCCCGGCGCCACCAACGGCGCGACCAGTGGGAACAGTCCCAGCAGCGTCGTGCAGGCGGTGATCAGGATCGGGCGCAGGCGGTCGCGGCCGCCGGTGATGATCGCCTCGGTGCGCGCCATGCCGCCGGCCCGTAACCGGTTGATGTGGTCGACCAGGATGATGCCGTTGTTTACCACCACTCCGGCCAGCACCATGATCCCGAGCCAGGAGTTGGTGTTCAGCGTGGTGCCGGTGAAGTGGAACATCACCGCGACGCCGAGCAGCGAGAACGGCAGCGAGGTGAGTATGGTGATCGGATGCACGAACGACTCGAACAGCGCCGCCATCACCAGGTAGATGAAGGCGGCGGCGAGAATGAGCGCGAACAGCGACTGCTGCTCCGACTCTTGGAAGCGCCGGAAGTTCTGGCCAACCTCCGCGGTGTACCCGGGCGGCAACTGCTGCTGCGCGAGCATGCCCTGGATTTGTCCGCGCAGCCGGAACATGCCGCGGAGGTCGGTGTTGGCGGTGACCGAGACGATCTCGCTGCCGCCGTCCCGCTGGATGGTGCGCGGCCCCGGTTGGCGCTCGAAGGTGGCCAGCGCACCGAGCGGTGCCGCGCCGGCGGACTGATCCACGGGCAGTTGCGCAAGACCGCTCAAGTCGACCCGCGCCGCCTCGGACACGCGCACCCGGATCGGCAACTCGTCGTCGCCGGCCGCCAGGCTGCCGGCGCTGCTCTCGCTCAGGTTGGAGTTCAACAACTGGCCCACCGCCGTCGGGGTCAGGTTGGCGGCCGTGGCGCGGTCACGGTTGACCCGCACCTGGAGCTGCTCGTCGCCCGACTCCAGGTTGGTGCTCACGTCGTTGACCCCCGGCAATGCCCCCAGCCGGGCGCCGATGTCCTCGGCGAACAGAGCCAACACCTCGGTGTTCGGACCCGTGATGTCGACCGACACGCCCAGTGCGCCGCCGCCGCCGCGGCCCCAGCGCCGCCCGACGGAAAAGTTGTAACCGGGCAGTTGCGGCATCATGGCACGAATCTCGTTGGTGAGCTCGGCGGTGGAGCGCTGCGTCGAGGCGTCGTCGCGGAAGTACACGGTCACGTTGCCGCTGCGGGCAGAGAAGTTGGCCGATACCGCGTCGATCTCCAGTTCCCCGGTGCGCGCCAGCAGATCGCGTTCGAACGCGTCGAACACCTGCCGGGTCTCTTCGAACGTCACCCCGTTTTCGGCGGTGACCGCGATCGACATGCGTCGTGCCGGTGTGGGTGGAGTGAACTCGCGCTCGATCTTGGTGAGCAGGTAGATGCCGCCGGCGAGCACCGCCAGCATGCCGGCGACGGTGATCAGCCGGTGACTCAGCGTCCACCGCAGCACGGTTCGGTAGACGGCCGCGATCGCGTCCATGACGCGGTGCCGTCCACCGCCGGCCGCCACCAGGAAGCGCGAACTGACCACGGGAATGAGGCTGAGAGATATCACCAGGGAGGCGATCATCGCCGCCACCAGGGTGGTTGCGAAATCGCCCATGAAGCGACCGAACGTGCTGGTCGCATTGAACAGCACCGGCACGAACACGATGATCGAGGTAACGGTCGCCGCCACCACCGGCGTGGTTACCTCGCCGGCGCCGCGGATCGCCGCCGCGCGTGGCGCCAGGCCGCGTTCCCGGTAGCGGTAGATGTTCTCCAGCACCACGACGCTGTTGTCCACCAGCATTCCCACCGCCAGCATCAGGCCGCTGAGCGAAATCACGTTGAGCGAAAAGTTGAGCCCGCCGACGCGCCGCATCAGGTACACCACCGTGAAGGTGGCAATGATGGAAATGGGAATGGCGATCGCCACCACCAGCGTGGCGCGCACCCGGAGCAGGAAGGCGAACAGGACCAGCACCGCCAGCCCCGCCCCGATCAGTCCTGAGTTGCGCAGGTTGTTGAGGCTGGTGGTGATCTCCTCGGACTGATCGAAGAACACGAACGTGGCCAGCCTCGGTTCGGCGGCTTCGATCTGTGCCAGTTGGCTGCGCGCGGCTCGGACTACGCTGACCACGTTGGCGTCGGAGCCCTTGAACACGCGCACCGTGACCGCCTCGGCCAGGTTGAGCCGCTGCACGCTGTCCTGGTCGCCGACGCCGCGGCGCACGACCCCGACGTCGCCGATCCGCACGCCGCCGGCGCCGGCGATGGGCAGGGAGGCAATCTCCTCCAAGTCGGTAAACGAACCCACCGAGCGCACGAAGTAGCGCCGGCCGCCGTCGATCACGTAGCCGCCGGCCAGATCCACGTTGTTGACGCGCAGGCTGCGGGTCAGTTCGTCCACGGTCACGCCGAGCGCAGCCATCGCTTCCGGGTCGAGGTCGATCGTCACCTGCTCTTCCTGCAGGCCGCGCACCTCGACGTCGGCGACGCCCTCCAGGCGCAGCAGCCGCGGCATGATCAGATCCTCGGTGAGGCGTTCCAGTTCCGCGCGCGAGCCGTCAATGCTCACGCTGAGTTGCAGGATCGGGATATCGGTGGTGGAGAAGTTGCGCACGCGGATGCGTCCGACGTCGTCCGGCAGGCTGCCGCGGATGCGATCGATGCGGTCGCGGATCTCCGCCGCCGCCAGGTCCATGTCGGTACCGACCACGAACTGGGCACGGACCCGCGCCGAGTTGGCCGACGAGGTGGAACTCACCGACTCGACCCCGCTCATGCCGCCAATCGCACCCTCCAGCGGCGCGGCCACGCGGCGCTCCACCTCTTCCGGCGACGAGTTCGGGAACGGGGCGGTCACGGTCAGCCCCGGACTCTCGATCTCGGGCAGGAACAGGAGGGGCAGTTGTCCGATCGCGAAGAACCCGAACAGGCAGATGGCGGCGATCACCAGGATCACGCCAAGCGGACGCCGCACCGAGAACTCTGCAAACGAAGTCATGGGCTTACCTCCAGCGCCGCGTCGTCCGCGGTCGCTCGCGCGGTGTCACGGCGCACGCCGTGACCGCCAATCAGGGAGTAAAGAATCGGAACCAGGACCAGCGTGATCAAGGTCGAGAACAGCAGCCCGCCGATCACCGTCACCGCCAGCGGCTGGCGCAGCTCCCAACCGTCACCCAGGCGCAGGGCCAGCGGCACCAGCCCCAGCACGGTGGTCGCGGTGGTCATCAGGATGGGGCGCACCCGCGTCACCGCCGCCTGCCGGATCGCCGCGTGCGGATCCATTCCACGGCGGCGCAACTGGTTGATGTAGTCCACCAGGACGATGGCATTGTTGACCACGATGCCGGCCATCATGATCACACCGATCAGGGCGATGGCGCTCACCGGGACGGCGAACACCGCCAGTGTCAGCACCACGCCCACCAGGCCGAACGGCACCGCCGCCAGTATGATCAGGGGATGCAGCAGCGACTCGAACTGGGCCGCCATCACCAGGTAGGTCAGGATCAGCGCCAGGATGAGCGCGAGTTGCATGCTGTCGAACGACTCGACCATGTCCTGCCACTGACCGGCCAACTCGGCATCCACGCCGAATTCGGCCTGCACGCCGTCGAGCACCGCCTGCACTTCGTCCGTAACGCTGCCCAGGTCGCGCCCGTCCAGGTTGGCAGCCACCAGCACCACCCGGCGCTGATCGACGCGGCGGATCTCGTTGGCGCCGTCGGCCACGGTGACCGCCGCTACCGCCGACAGGGGCACCGGGACGTCTCCCACCGTGGTAACGATCAGACCCGCCAGGTCCTCTATGGTGGCTCGATCCTCGGGTCGCGTGCGCACCCGGAGCGCCACGTCCTGCCGGCCGCGCTCCAGCTCGGTCGGCACCTCGCCCTGCAGCTTGGCGGCCACGATCTCGCCCACCGCCTCGGCGTCCAGGTCCAGCTCCGCGAGCTGGCCGCGGTTGAGGCGGATCACCACCTCCGGACTGGTGCCGGCGACCCGGGCGCTGACGTCGGCCAGGCCGGTAACTTCCGCCAGGCGCCCGGCAACCGCTTGCGCGGCGCGCTCCAGCACCGCCGGCGCGGCGCCGCCGATACGCGCCTCCACGGCGGCATCGAAGGTCAGCAGGGGCGGGCGGCCGAACGTCACCGCGGCGCCGGGAACGCCGGCCAGCGCTTCGCGAAGCTGAGCCAGGGCGCGGTCCTCGGCGCGGCGCCGGTACTCCGGGTGCAGGTCGATCAGGATCTGGCCGCTGTTCTCGCGCACCTCTTCATCGCCCGTGCGCGACGAGCCGGCCACCGCGTAGGTCTGCGCCACCGCCGGCAGTTCGGCGGCGAGGCGCTGCATCTCCGCGAGCGTGGCGTCGGTACGCGCCACCGGCGTACCGGGCGGCAACTCCACGTCGACCACGATCGTGCCCTGGCGAATTTCCGGGATCAGCTCGGCGCCGAGTAGCGGCACCAGGCTCAGGGAGCCGGCCAGCAGGACCACGGCCAGCACAATCACCAGGAGGCGGCGGCGGAGCGCCCAGCCGAGCACCTGCGGGTAGACGACGTTCACCACCCCGTACAGGTTCTCGAACAGCCACGCCAACGGCGTGACCAGCAGGCGCAGCACGACACCCGCGCCGCGGACGACCGCCAGCATTCCGCGCCCCGGCGCCGCGGCCACGCGCACCGACAGGAGTTCGCGGGCGACATCCTCGGCCGCTTCGGGCGGCGCCGAGCCGTCCACCCGCCCGTCGGACTCCGCGGCCGCACCGGCAGGCGCTGGCCGGTCGGACGCAACCTGCGCACCCGGCGGCGCCACGGGAGGGTCGGTCGCGGCTCCGACGGCGCTGGCCATCGGGATCAGCGTCAGCGCCACCGCCAGGCTGACCAGCAGCGAAAACGTGACGGTAAGCGCCGGGTCCACGAACAACTGGCCGGCAATGCCGCTCACGAACACCACGGGGATGAACACGCACAGGGTGGTCAGGGTCGCGGCCACCACGGCGCTGCCCACCTCGGCGCCTCCGGTACGGGCCGCGGTGCCACGATCGGCGCCGGCCACACGGTGGCGCTCGATGCTCTCCAGCACCACGATGGAGCTGTCCACCAGCATTCCGATGCCGAGCGCCAGCCCGCCGAGCGACATGATGTTGAGCGACACGCCGCCCAGGAACATCAGAAAGAAGCTCGCTATCACCGAGATGGGGATTGCCAGCCCCACCACCAGCGTGCTGCGCAGCCGGCGCACGAACAGGTAGAGCACCGCAATTGCCAGCACGCCGCCGAGCAAGGCGGCCTGGATCACGTCGCGGATCGACTGCTCGATGAAGCGCGACTGGTCGGACACCACCCGCAACTCCACGTCGACCACCCCCTCCAGCTCCTGTTCGACTTCGCCCAAGCGCTCCTTTACCGCCTGCGCGACGGCGACCGTATTGGCGGCGGCCTCCTTGTGGATCGATATTTCCACGCTCGGCCGGCGGTTGGTACGGGTGATGGTGGATTGTTCCTGGTAACCGCTGCGCACGTCGGCCAGATCCTGCAGCCGCACCTGCACGTCGCCCACCTCGCCCACCACGATGCGCCCAATCTCGTCGAGGTCGGCGAATCGCGCCAGCACGCGCACCACGTACTCCGCCGCGCCATCGGCGATGCTGCCGCCGGTCACGTCCACGTTCTCACGCTGCAGCCGGCTGGCGATCTGGGACAGCGGGATGCCGAGCAGCGCCGAGCGGCTCTGGTCGACGTTGATCTGGATCTCCTCCTCCACTCCGCCGGCCACGATTGCCGCGGCCACGCCGTCGATGCTCTCCAGCCGCTGCTTGATCGACTGCTCGGCCAGCAGGCGCAGCCCGGCCTGATCGGCCACCGTCACGTCTCCCGGTACGGCGCTGCCCACGCTGATGCGCATGATCGGATCGAGCGCCGGATCGAAGCGCAGCAGGATCGGATCCTCGGCGGCGGCCGGCAGGCCCAGTTGGGCGAGTTGTTCGCGCACGTCGATGGCCGCGAAGTCCATGTCGGTGCCCCAGGCGAACTCCATGATCACGTCGGACAGGCCGGCGCGCGAAACGCTGGCAATGTCCACCACCCCGGACACGATGCCGACGGCGTCCTCGATCGGCGTAGTAACGAAGGTTTCGACGTCGGCGGGGGCAACGCCGGGGTACTCGGTGCGGATGGTGAGGGTCGGGAACGACAGGTCGGGCAGCAGGTCGACCGGCAGCTCGCGGAACGAGATCACGCCGAACATCACCAGGGCAACGAAGAACACCACCACCGTCACCGGACGGCGGGTGGCCACCGACACGATCTTCACGGTCGCGGCTCCCCACCGTCGCCTCCAGGAGCGATGGTCGGGTGGTGCCGTGGTGCGCGCTGCATCACGCTACACAATATCGTACGTTGGGGCCGGCCGCCATGAACACTGCGTGAACACGTAGACACCGGCGCGGCTGCCCCCGCGTCACCGGCAGATTGACAGACATGCTGACCCAAAATCATCCAACGATCGGCGGGCTCGCCGGCCGCGCACCGGGTGTCGCATCCCGCATCGCCGCACCAACTCCGGTACACCCCGCTTGTGCCGGCGGGCGTTGATCGGCGTACGGCGCCGGCAGTAGCTTGGGCCACCTTGAGTGCCGCTTCCGCTACCCGCCGCTACGCGCGCGGCCGCGCCGTCCCACACCGGCGCCGCGCGCCGAGTACCGGCGAATGAAGTCCGCGACGCCCGCGCACAACATCCTGGCGCCGACGCCGGCGATCGTGGCGCTGGTCACCCTGCTGGCGCTGCTGTGGGGCGGCAACTCGGTGTTCATCAAGGTGGGCCTGCGCGCCATGCCGCCGTTCTCGCTGACCGCCGCCCGCCTCGCGCTGGGCCTGGCCGTGATCGGCTGCTGGGCGGTGGTGCGCCGCATTCCGCTGCGCCTGCAACCCGGCGAGCTGCTGCCGCACGCCACGCTGGCCGGCCTGTTTCTGGTACAGGTGCTCGCGCTGCACGGCGGCACCCACTTCACCCTGGCGGCCCACTCCACCGTGATGATGAGCACCTACCCGCTGTTCACGTCGCTGTTTGCCCACCTGCTGATCGCCGGCGACCGGCTCACGCCGCGCACCGTCGCCGGGCTGGCATTGGGATTCGCCGGCGTGCTCGCTACCTTCGCCCCGGAACTGATTGCCGGCGGCGCCCCGGCATCGGTGCTCGGCAGCGCAGTGGTGCTGGGCAGCTCCGGCCTTCTCGGGCTGCGCACCGCCGTGTCCAAGCGCATGCTGCACGCGGTGAGCGCCGAGAAGCTGCTGTTCTGGATGCTGCTGCTCAGCCTGCCCGCGGCCATCGTGCTGAGCCTGCTGGCCGGCGAGCCGGCACGGCTGCGGTTCGACATCGGCGGACTGTTGGCCATCGGCTACGTGGGCGTGGTGATCGCCGGGTTCTGTTTCCTCACCTGGACCGCGATTCTGGCCCGCTACCGCGCCAGCCGGCTCACGGTAATGTTCTTTGCGACGCCGCTGTCCGGTACCTTTCTGAGCTGGTGGATCGTCGGCGATCCACTCGGCCCGAGCCTGCTGGTCGGCGCGCTGCTGGTGGCGGGAGCGATCTTCGTCAACGCCGCGCCCGGTCCTGACCGCCGCCGGTGGAACCCGGTGACGCGCGGCTAGCGCGCAATCACCGCCGCCACGGCTCGCCACGCGCCGCTGCCGATGCACGGAGGCTGCTTGGCCGGCGACGATGGCGCGGAGCTATATTGAGGCCGCGAATCGGCATGAACAGTTGGCTGCAGCTTGAGGACAAGACCGCCGTGGTGACCGGCGCCGCTTCCGGGATCGGACGCGCGGTGGCCCGTGCGCTGGCCGAGGCGGGGGCGCGGGTGGTGGCGGCGGACCGCGACACCGAAGCCGGCGCCCGCGCGGCGCTGGAACTGGCCGGCGGTGCGCCGGCCGGACACCGCTTCGCGGCGCTGGACGTAACCGACCCGGACGGCGTCCGCGCTGTCTTCGCCGCGGCGCCGGAACCCGTGGACATCCTGGTCAACAATGCCGGCGTGAACCTGCCGGCGGCGCTGCTCGACGTCGAGGCCGAGCAGATTGCCCGAACCCTGGCCGTGAACCAGACCGGCATGATCCTGTGCGCGCAGGCGGCGGCGGCCGGCATGGCGGGGGCCGGCGGCGGCGTGATCGTCAACGTGGCCTCGGAGTCGGGCCTGGAGGGGTCCGCCGGCCAGAGCGTATACGCGGCCAGCAAGGCGGCGGTGTACTCCCTGACCCGCTCCTGGGCCAAGGAGCTGGGTCCGCGGGGCGTGCGCGTGGTGGGGGTGGCGCCGGGGCCGCTGGAGCCCACCGGCATGACCGGCGCCGCCTACATGGCCGCCCTGGCCAAGGCGCGCGACACCACCCCGGCGGCGATCGAGCGCGGTTACGCTTCGGCGATCCCTCTCGGCCGGCCCGGCACGCTGGCCGAGGTCGCCAACGTGGTCTTGTTCCTGGCCTCGCCGCGCGCCTCCTACGTCACCGGCACGGTGGTCAACGTCTCAGGCGGGAAGTCGCGCGCGTGAGCCCGGCCGACCGCGCCGTGGAGGCGGCCCGGCAGCCTCACCACGGCGTGTTCATCACCGCGCCGGGGCGGGTGGAGCTGCGCAGCGACCGCCTGCCGGAGAGCTGGTTCGCCGGCGGCTACGTGATCACCGAGTCGCTCGGCAACTCGGTGTGCTCGTCCGACCAGAAGGCGGTGCGGCAATTCACCGGCCACGCGCGCATCCCCGGCGACGCCGCCGCGGTGGCGCTTGGCCACGAGACCGTGCACCGCGTGGTGACGGCGCCGCCCAACACGCCGGTGCGTCCCGGCCAGGTGGTGCTGATCACGCCCGGCCTGTCGAGCACGCCGGTCGACCCCGAGTCGTTCGCGCCCGATCCCGACAACGGCGTGCTGGCGGCGCTCGGCTACTCGTTCCGCTACGCCGCCGGCTTGCGCCGCTACAGCGGCCTGCCGGAGCGGGTCGCCGGGGTGGTCGCCGAGCAGGGCATGGGCGAACTGTTCATTCCGATCCCGCCCGCCGTCGGCGCCGATCCCGCCACCAGCCTGGCGACCCTGGCGCACGCCGAGCCGTTCGCCTGCTGCCGCGGCGCGCTGCGCCAGATGTTCACCCGCGGCGCCGGCGGAGCCGGCGGCAGCGAACTGGTGGCCGGCGTGCCGCCGGACGCATCCGTGGCCATGCTCAGCGGCACCGGCCGGATGGCGATGATCACCCTGGCGATCCTCGCCCGCGGCCGGCAGCGCCCGCGCCGCATCGCGGTCACCGGCAGCGCCGCGCGGCTGCGCCAGCTTGCTGAAACGCCGCTGGTAGCGGCGCTGCGCAACCGCGGCGTGACCGTCAACCTGGTCGACCGCGCCGACCGGACGGCCGTGGCCGCGCTTTGCTCCGGCGCACGCTTCGACGTGGTCATTACCTTCTACGCCAACCAGGAGAGCTACGACCTGGCAGCCACGCTGGTGCGCCCCGGGGGCAACCTCAACAACTTCGCCGGCGCCAGCGACCCGGAAATCGTCCTGCCGATGACCATTCCCGCCGTCGCCGGGGCATCCGCCGGCAGCTCACGCGCCACCGTCGACGAGATGATTCACCCGGAAACCCTCGGCGCCGTGCGACGGGTACGCGGGCTGGCCTCGCCGGCGCGTGTCGCACTGGCCGGATACGGCTCCGGTGACGCGCGCGTGGACTCGCTGCTCGCCGCGTTGCCCCCCGGTACGGCCGTAGCCGGCGGCGGCCCCGGGGCGGCCGGCGCCGGCGCGGGCTTGGCGGGCCGCTTCCCAGGCCTGGCGTTCGGTGCGACGCCGCCCTACACCGACCTGTTCATCGCCGGCACGGGGGAGGCCGCCGCCCGCACGTACCGGGAATACGAACAGCAGTTGGCCCGCGACGCCGCCGTCAATTTCCTTGATGGCGGCACGGAGATCGGCATCCGCTCACGGCACGTACACTACCTGTCGCGCCACCAGATCTGCGGCCCCACGGTGCCGTATTACCTCACCAACACCTCGGAACCCGCATCCGCCGACCTCGCCGAGCACGCCCGCGGCCCGATCGGCTTCGACTGGATGGTGCGCCGCATCGCCGGACTCGCCGCCGCCCCCGAGCTGATCCGCGACGTCGGCCGCCGCGCCCCGTTCGGCTCCCACTTCGTGCTCACCCAACTGGAAGACCTTCCCTATGTCGAGGTAGGCACCGAGACGTTCCGCGCCGCGGCCCGGGCGGAGCACCAGGCAGGTCGCACCGGCAACGCAGCCGCCTTGTCCGCCGCCGCCGACGTACTCGCCGCCACCGGCGACCAGTGGTCGCGCGCAGTGGAAGACGCCCTCTACCGCGGCTACGACCTTCCCCACCCGCTCGCCGTGCAGCCGACATGAACGTCACGCACTCGCGCACCGCCGTCCACGGCTCGGTACCATTGTACAGCACTACCGGCAGCACCGTCGGCAGCCGCCCGGCCCGGATTCGGCCTGGCGCTTCCATTGGCATGACCCGACCGCCGGCCGGTTTGGTTCGGGCTTTCGTGTTTGGCAGGAGTCCGCTACCCTGAGCGGCATGCGATACCGGCCACTCGGCAACACCGGCCTGTCGGTCAGCGCCGTCGGTCTCGGCGGCGTGGCGCTGTCCATACCCGCGACACGCCCCGACCAGGCAACCGCGATCAAGGTGATCCACCACGCAATCGACCGGGGCGTGACCTTCATCGATACTGCGGACAGCTACGGCCAGGGCGAAGCGGACATGGGGCACAACGAGCGCCTGTTTCGCGCCGCCCTGGCGCAGCTTCCCGCGGACGTGCGCGCGCGGGTGGTGGTGGCCACCAAGGGCGGCCATGCGCGTCCCGGCGGCGCCTGGGTTCCCAACGGCCGCCCGGAGTACCTGCGACAGCAGTGCGAGGCTTCCCTGCGCAACCTCGGCGTCGATTGCCTGGATCTCCTGCAGCATCACCGGCCCGATCCCGACGTTCCGATCGCCGACAGCATCGGCGCGTATGCCCGCCTGCGCGACGAGGGCAAGGTGCGCTTCATCGGGGTCAGTGAGTACTCGGTTGCGCAACTCGACGAGGCGCAGTCGGTGACCGCGATCGCCAGCACCCAGAATCAATACTCGCCGGCGCACCGGCAACCGGAGCGGGACGGTACCCTGGCAGCTACCGCCCAGCGCGGACTGGCGTTCATCCCCTGGAGCCCACTCGGCGGCACCGGGCAGCAGGGGGCAGGCAACCTGGCTCGCCGGCACCCCGACATTGCGCGCCTGGCAGAGCATCGCGGCGTGAGCCCGCAACGGCTGGTGCTGGCCTGGCTGCTGGCCAAGGGGCCGCACGTGCTGGTGATTGTCGGCGCCAGCCGGGCAGCCACCATCGAGGATTCGGCACGCGCCGCGGACCTCGATCTCGACGCCGGCGACGTCGCCCGGATCGACGCGGCGACCGCCTGACCATCTTCGTCGCACGGCTGAACGGGACCGGCTGCCGCGGCACCACGCCCATCGCCACCCGGTTCGCCGCGCCCGCCGCGCCACGCCGCGCCGCGAGGGGTTGCTAAGGGCCGCGTTGTGCGCGACACTTCGCGGCTATCGTGCGGGGGCCAGTGCCTCCGCCACGGGGAAACGGAGACGGACGCACGATGAGCGAGCAACAGCCGCAGGCCACCGCGGCGGGACAGTGGGTTTCGTACCGCCCGGAGATCAAGGTGCTCGACTGCACCATCCGGGACGGCGGCCTGATGAACGACCACCAGTTCAGCGACGAGGACGTGCGCGGCGTGTACGACGCGTGCGTGCAGGCCGGCGTCGATTACATGGAAATCGGCTACATCAACTCCCGCGAGCAGTTCCCGCCGGGCCAGTTCGGACCGTGGAAACACTGCCAGGAGCATGACATACGGCGCATCGTGGGTGACAATGACTCGCCGCTGAAGCTGTCCGCGATGGCGGACGCCGAAAAGAGCGACTACCGCGAGGACATCCTCCCCAAATCGGAGAGCGTGCTCGACATGATCCGGGTGGCTACCTACATCCACCAGATCCCACTCGCCCTCGACATGATCAAGGACGCCCACGACAAGGGCTACGAGACCTCGCTCAACCTCATGGCCCTGTCCACCGTGCCGGAACGGGAGCTCAACGAGGCGCTGCACCTGGTGGCGCGTTCGGAGACGCAGGTGATCTGCATCGTGGACAGCTTCGGCGCCCTGTACGGCGAGCAGATCGACGACTACATGGAGAAGTTCAGCAGCTACGCCCTGTCCGCCGGCAAGGAGGTGGGCATGCACGCCCACAACAACCGCCAGTTGGCGTTCGCCAACACCATCCAGGCGACCATCCGCGGCGCCAACCGGCTCGATGCCAGCGTGGCCGGGCTCGGCCGCGGCGCCGGCAACTGTCCCATGGAACTGCTGCTCAGCTTCCTGCACAATCCCAAGTTCCGCCTGCGTCCGATCCTGCACTGCGCTCAGCACCACGTCGAACCGTTGCGCGAGCAGCTCAAGTGGGGCTTCGACTACCCCTACATGATCACCGGCGTCCTCAACCAGCACCCGCGCGCCGGCATCGCGTTCAACGAGTCCGCGCACCGCGGCGACGTTGTCCGGTTCTACGACTCACTGGAACACGAAGACTGACCGGCACCGCCGCCGGGTCGTAACTCTCAAGCGAATTACCTCCCTTGCGACATCCGTTTCACATACATGCGTCGCATCGCCTGGAAGCGCTGGCGGCACGCCTGGCCGGCGAGATGCGCCGCACGCCCGGCGACCCGCTGGCGGCGGAGCGCATCGTCGTCCCGCATCCGCTGCTCGGGCAGTGGCTGCGCCTGCAACTGGCCGCCGAACTGGGCATTGCCGCCCACCTGCGCGTCGAGCTGCCGGCCGAGTTCGCCTGGGCGGCGATGCGCGAGGCGGTACCCGCGTTGTCCGCGGTGGCGGCGTTCGAACCGGCGTATCTGCGCTGGCGCATCTTCGACCGCTTGGGGCGCTGGGACGGCGACGACGAGATTTCGCGCTACCTGGCGGACGGCGACGCGCGCAAGCGGTTCGAGCTCGCGGACCGGCTGGCGGCGGCGTACGACCGGTGCCTGGTGTACCGGCCCGACTGCATCCGGGCATGGCAGGCGGGCGAGTCGCCGCGGCACTGGCACGCGCGGCTGTGGGCGGAGTTGGCGGCCGACCGGGAGACGGATCGGCAGCCGGGCAGCCGGCATTGGGTCGACGCGGTGGACAGCTACCGCGGCGCGCTCGCCGGCCGGGCGGAGCGCCCGCGGGTGAGCTTCTTCGCCGTCGCCGCGCTGTCGCCGTCATTCCTGGAGATGCTCCGCGTTGCCGCCACCGCGATGGACATCCACCTGTTCCTGCTCAGCCCGCGCCGCGACTTCTGGACCAACGTCCCGGCGCGCACGGCCGGCGGCTACTACGCCGAGCAGAACGAACTGCTGGAGGCGTGGGGCAGGCCGGCACGCGACCTGCAGGCACTGCTCGAAGGTCACCACGCGCCCGTTCAGGGGCAGTGGCCCGCGGCGGCGGAACAGCCGGCCGGCGATTCCTGCCTCGGCGCCGTGCAGGCGGAGATCCTGGGCGCCGAAGCATCGCCGCCACCGCCGGCACCGCCTGAACCGGACGACTCGATCCAGGTCCACGTGTGCCATTCCCCGGCCCGCGAGGTCGAGGTGCTGCACGACCGGCTGCTCGGCGTGTTCGACGTGCATCCCGACATCCAGCCCGCGGATGTGCTGGTGCTGACGCCCGACCTCGACACCTATGCGCCGATCATTGCCGCGGTGTTCGGCGCCGCCGATCGGATCCGCTTCCAGGTGGGCCGCCGGCGGTTCAGCGAAGGCGCGGCGGTAACCGCGTTCCTCGACCTGCTGGACCTGCCCGGCTCGCGCTACACGGCCAACGCGGTGCTGGCGCCGCTGCGCGCGGCCTCGGTGCGCGCCTGCTTCGGGATCGGCGAAAACGACCTGGAAGGCATCCGCGACGCGGTGCGGCGCGCCGGCATCCGCTGGGGCCTCGACGCCGGGCACCGCACGGAACTGGACGTGCCCGCCTCGCCCCACCACAACTGGCGCCACGGCCTGCGCCGGCTGTTGCTCGGCTACGCCATCGACGCGGACGCCGGCGGCGACGTGCTGCTCGGCGACATCACGCCATGCGTCCTGGACCGCTGGGGCTTCCGCTCCGGCGCCGCCGACTACGAACGCCTGGGCCGCTTTCTGCGCTACTGCGAGCTGGCGTTCGCGCTCGACGACTGGCCGCAGGCCACGCTCCGGCCGAGCGAGTGGGCGGCGAGACTGCGCACCGACGTGCTGGACCGATTCTTTGCCACACGGCCGGGCTCGGCGCCGGAGGTGAGCCGGGAACTGAGCACCGTGGCGCTCCTGGTCGACGACTTCGTGGCCGAGTGCGACCACGCCGGCATGGACGCGGCGGTACCGTTCGACGTGCTGCGCGACGCGTTGCGGGAACACGCCGCCGCCGCCACCCGCGGCGTGCCGCGATTGGCGGACGGCGTGACCATCGCGGGCCTTACCGTGGGGCAGGTGCTGCCCGCCAAGGTGGTGTGCGCCGTGGGCATGAACGACGGTACCTTCCCTCGCCGGCCGCGAGCCATGGCGTTCGAATTCCTCACCGAGCTGTTCGGAGAGGACGCGCGCCGGCTCGGCGACCGCGACCTGCGCGACGACGACCGGTATGTCTTTCTGGAGGCGATCCTCGCCGCGCGCCGCTGCCTGCTGGTGACCTATACCGGCCGCGACCTGCAGGAAGACAAGCCGATTCCACCGTCCCTGGTGGTGAGCGAACTCGTCGAATTCCTCGACCGGCGGTTCCCGGGCGCCCCGGGACGCTGGCAGACGCGCCACCCCCTGCAGCCGTTCAGTCCCCGCTACTTCCGGCGCGAAGAGCCCGCCCTGTTCAGCTACTCCGCGCCGATGGCTGCCGCCGCAACCGCGGTCGGCGCCGACCGCGGCACACCCGACCGCTTCGCCGGCCAACTCGACGGTGGTGCCGGCGCGCCGGATGTGGAGGTCGCGCTCGAGGAACTGATTCGCTTCGCCGTGAGCCCGTCCCGGCACTTCGCGCGCCATCGGTTGGGGCTGCACGTGGACGTCCGCGACGACGAGCTGGACGACGACGAGCCGTTCCAGCTCGACGCCCTGCAGGCGTGGCAGCTGAAGAGCGGCCTGGCGGACTGGGACAGGCCGAGCGAGGGTCGCGCCGCCCGGCTGGCCGCGGCGGGCGGGCTGCTTCCGCCGGGGAACCTGGCGGAGATCCAGCACCGGGAGTCGGCGGGGGAGGTCGCCACGCTGCAGGAAGCATTGCTCCCCTTCAGCGGTCATACCGCCACGGCGGAGGTGGACGTGGCGATGAACGACACTCGGATAGTCGGTGCCGTGGAGCAATTCCACGACGGCAGGAACGAACTCATGTGGTGGCGCGTCGGCAGGATCCGGGCGAAGGACCGGATCGCGGCCTGGCTGCGCCTGCTGGCACTCTCCGTGGCGCGCGACAGCCGGATTACCGCTTACCTGTTCGGCAGCAAGGACGGCGGCAATCCATTCGTGATATCGGGGCCGGCGCCCGACGAAGCCGGTGCGCTGCTTGGCGACTGGGTCGCCGCCTGGCGCGAAGGTCAGCGCAAGCCGCTGGCGCTGTTCGCCGAGGCCTCGTGGAAGTGGACGGAGAGACAGTCAGCTTCGGCGGTGACGTCCGGCTGGTCCAGCCAGCCGTGGAGCGAGGGCTGCGACCCGGTGCACCGCATGATATTCGGCGACGATCCGGTCGACGACGCGTTCATGGAACTCGCGAGCCGCCTGCTTGGACCGTTGCGGGAAGCGTCGTCATGAACGGTGCGGGACCGACACCCTTGTCCGCGCCGCTGGACGGCGGACTGTTGATCGAGGCCAGCGCCGGGACCGGCAAGACGCACACGCTCACCACGCTTGCCGCGCGCCTGGTGGTCGAAGCACGCCGCGGCATCGAAGACCTCTTGATCGTCACCTTTACCGTCGCCGCCACCGGTGAATTGCGCACTCGCGTCTGGCAAACCCTGCGCGCGGCGCGCGATGCGGTTCGCGGCGACGCGTCCGCCGGCGGCGGCCAGGCGCACGAGCTGGCGGAACACTGGCGGGACGCCGGAATCGACCAGGCCGAAGCCCGGCTGACGCGCGCCATCCGCGACTTCGACCGCGCCTCCATCACCACGATCCACGGCTTCTGCCAGCGCGCGCTGGCCGAATTCGCGCTCCACGCCCGGCTGCCGTTCGCGTTCGGGGTAAGCGGCGACGCGGCCCTGGAGGTGGAGTCCGCCACGCGCGACTTCTGGCGGCGGCGCATGGTGCGGGAGCCGGTTTCACTGCTCGAGTACGCAAAGCAGCAGAAGTTCGTGCTCGACGAGGCGGCGGTTTGGACCGGCCGGCATCATGCGAAACCGGGCGTGTTTCGTCCCGAGGCAGGCTCCGGCGACTCCGAACACCGCGATCACGCACTGCGCGAGGCATGGGTGCAGGCGTTCGGCGCCACGCGCGACGCCTGGGTCGACCGTGCCCAGCGCCGGACGTTCAACGACGTGATCGAGCGCTATCGTTGGAAGAAGGGCCGTCTTGACGAAACGGTTCTCCGGGCGGTGATCGGAGCCCTTGACGCCAACGATGCCGCGCTGCTGTCGCTGAAGGACGCCGGCTTCTTCGCGCGCACCTCGCTTGCCGACAAACTGTACAAGGCGAACCCTCCACCCGATATACCCCTGTTCGATTGCTTCGAGCGGCTCGGAGAAGCGGCGGCCGGGCTCGGCGAGTCGTGGCTGAGCGGCCGGCGCCGCGGCCTGCTCGAGGACGCCAGAGAAACGCTGCTCCAGGCCACCTGGGACACTCGGCAACTGAGCTTTGACGCGCTGCTGACGCAACTGCACCGGGCCCTCGACGGCTCCGGGGGGCTCTCGTTGGCGGCCCGGATGCGAGCGCGCTACCCGGTGGCCCTGATCGACGAGTTCCAGGACACCGATCGGCTGCAGGCGCGGATATTCGAGAAGATCCATGCGCACGGGCGCGCGGGCGGCGGTCTGACCGTGGTCGGTGACCCCAAGCAGTCGATCTACCGCTTCCGCGGGGCGGACGTATTCGCGTACCTCGACGCCAAGACGAAGGTACCGGCGGGGCATGCCTTGCACCTGACCGCCAACTACCGGTCCCACCCCAACCTGGTGGACGCCGTAAACGTTACGTTCGGAAGGGACAATCCCTTTCTGCTACCGGAGATCGGCTTCGAGGCCGCACACGCCGCGGCACACGACATCGGCGCCTTGCACGTGCGGGACGGAAATCACGACCCGAAACCGTTCCAACTGCACCTGTTTCCGGAGGTCGACGGCAAGAAGTGGACCAAGGGGAACCTGACCGGCGTAGCGGCGGAGCACGCGGCCGGAAGGATCGTCCGGCTGCTGGAGCTGGGCGGCGGCGGAACGGCATCGGTGCGTGACCCGTCCGGTCCGGCAGCGGGCAGGGCGCTGACGGCCGGCGACATTGCCGTGCTTGTTCGCACCGGCCAGCAGGGCCAGGCGGTGGCCGGCGCGCTGCGGCTGCGTGGCGTGCGTACCGTCGAACTGGGCACGGAAAGCGTGTTCGACAGTCCGGAAGCGGAGGCCCTGCACCAACTGCTGCACGCGCTCGCCGCCGACGAGTCCGACTACAACGCCTCGGGCCGGCTGCGCGGCGCACTGGCGGGCGACCTGTTCGGCCTGAGCCTGGGCGCGATCGACCGGTTGCGGGAGGATGACCGGGCGTGGGCGGCCTGGAGCGGCCACGCCCGCGAGTGGCGCCGGATCTGGGCCGGAAACGGCATCGCCGGCCTGATGCGCCACCTGCTGTTTGCCGACCACCCGGCGTGCGCAGCCAACCTGCTTGCCTATCCGGACGGGCCGCGCCGGCTGACCAACTTCCTGCACCTCACCGACCTGCTGCACGACGCCGAGACCCGCGAACGGTTGTCGCGGCGCGGCTTGATGGACTGGTTCGCGCACTTCAAGGCGAAGCCCGAGCGCGGCGGTGAAACCGCGCAGCTTCGCCTGGAGAGCGACGAGAACCTGGTGAAGATCGTCACGGTACACCGCGCCAAGGGACTGGAGTTTCCGGTGGTATTCTGCCCGTTCGCCTGGTTCGGGCATCAACCGACCGCCGAGACTACGGCGGAATACTACGATTCGGACGCCGCGACGCCGGTACTGGATGTGTGTCCGTCGCCGGCGGCCCTCGACCGGCAGCGTGACGAACAGCACTCCGACGAGCTGCGCCGGCTGTACGTGGCGCTGACCCGGGCACAGTACCGCTGCGAGGTGACCTGGGCGCGGGTTACGCACGGGGAGTATTCTCCGCTTGCCTGGCTCCTGCACGGCGAGCAGACCCGCAAAGCGAGCGAACGGCACGTGAAGAATCTGAGCGCCGCTGCCTGGCTGGCGGAGGCGCGCCGGTTCGGCGAGCGCGCCGCGGACGCAATTTCGGTCACGGTACACGGAGATACCGGGATGCCGGAATCGCCGGAGACCGGTGCAGTGCCGGTGCGCGCGGCGCCCCCGAGAGCGGAGTCGCTGACCGCGCGCAAGCTCGAACGCCGGCTCTCGCGGATACGCCAGATGACCAGCTACACCGCACTCACGGCCGGCTCCGTTGCCGTTGCCGCTGCCGTTGCCGGGGCCGCCGGGGGCGGTGACGAGGAATCGCCGGGAGACCACGATGCCCCACACGTCGACGCGGATCCGGCGCCGGACGACGCACGCGACGAGTTCACCTTTCCCGCCGGCAGCCGGCCCGGCAACTGCCTGCACGAGATCCTGGCAAACCGCCTGCAGCCGGACCGCGGCCTGGAGGAGGAGTGCCGGGATGCCCTGGCCAAGCATGGAATCGGCGCGGAGTGGATCGGGGCCGCCCGCACGCTGGTGACGAATGCCTTGTACACGCCGCTCCCCGCCGGCGGCGATGGCGCCGCCGGCAGCAGCGCCGGCGGCACGGGTGCGCTCCGTTCCGGCGGAGCCACGTTCCGTCTCGCCGACGTTGGCCGGCCGGTCGCCGAGATGCAGTTCCACCTGCCGGTGAGCGGCCTGCGGCCGGCGCAACTCGCGCGGGCGGTCGAGGCCCACGGATACGACGTGCCGCTCGGCGGCCGGGCAGGCGAGATCAACGGCTTCCTGAACGGCTATATCGACGTCGTTGCGCGCGCCGGCGGCCGCTGGTACGTGATCGACTACAAGTCCAACTGGCTCGGCGGCGACGTTGCCGCCTACTCGCCGGAAGCGGTCGAGCGGGCGATGGCGCAGCACGGCTACCACCTCCAGTACCTGCTGTACCTGGTCGCGCTGCATCGCCTGTTGCGGGTACGGCTGCCCGACTACGACTACGACCGCCACGTCGGCGGGGCGTTCTATCTGTTCCTGCGCGGCATGCGCCCGGATGCCGCCGGCAGCGGCGTCTATCGGGACCGTCCATCGCGCGCCTGCATCGAGGCGATCGACGCCTGTTTCCAAGGGGAGGCGCGATGAACGCCGGCGATGCGCTGAAAGTGCTGACCGAGGACCGCGTGCTCGCGGACATCGACCGCTTCTTCGCCCTCTCGATGGCCGACCTCGGGGCCGGCCCGGAGGTGATGCTGTCGGCGGCGGCGGTGAGCGCGCTGCACCGGGCCGGCCACACCTGCCTGCCGCTGAGCGAGGCCGGCAAGGCGCTGGCCGACATCGTGGAGCGGCCATCATCGGAGCAGGACGAACAGGTGCCGGCGCGCGCGCGCGCGGTCCGATTGCCGGCCCGTGACGCCTGGCTCGCCTCGCTCGAGGCCAGCCCGATGGTCGCGAACGGCGGCGAAAACGGTCGCTCGGACCGCAACCGCCTACTACTTCCGTTCGTGCTGGACCATGACCGCCTCTACCTGCACCGCCTGTTCGAAGCCGAATCGGGGCTCGCCACGCGCATGCGAGCCCGCGCCGCGGACCTGACCCCGTGCGACCTCGGCGATGCCCTCGTGCGCGTGTTCGGCGGCGCCGCGCACCCGGCAACCGCGGCCGCCGCCAGAGCCGCGGTCGAACGCCGGCTGTGCATCGTCACCGGGGGGCCGGGCACCGGCAAGACCACGCTCGCGGCGGGGCTGATCGCGCTGCTCGCGGACCTCGGCATTGCCAGGGCGCACCGCATCGGGCTGGTGACGCCAACCGGCAAGGCGGCGGCGCGGCTGCAGGAGGCGGTCACGACGCAGCTCGATCGAGGTGGTCTGCGCTCCCGGATTCCGGCGCTCGCCGGCTTTAAGCCCGCGGCCGGCACCATCCACCGGCTGCTGACCAGGCCCGATCTGCGCCTGGACGCATTGCTGGTGGATGAGTGCTCGATGGTGGACCTGCCGTTGATGAACCGCCTCATCGCGCGCCTGCCCGACGCGTGTCGCCTCATCCTGCTCGGCGATACCGACCAGCTTTCTTCGGTGGAGCCCGGCTCGGTGTTTCGCGACCTGTGCGCCGCCGGACGCGGCTCGCCACTGGCGTCGTGCGTCGTACGCCTGACCGAGAGCCACCGCTTCGCGCCTGACCGGGGCATCGGACTGCTCGCCGCCGCGGTCGTGCGCGGCGATGCCGGAGCGGCGCTGGCCACCCTCGACGACCCCGGCGAAGGGCAGACCGAACGGCGGCCGCTGTCGAGTGCGGCCGGGTTCGAACAGTTCGCCGCGGCGTGCGCGGACGAGTGGCAGCGGCACATCGGCGCGCTGCGCGCGGCGGCGCAACCGGCGCACGCCTTCCCTGCGCGCCGCGTCCTGTGCGCCCACCGCCGCGGACCGTTCGGCGTTGGCCGCTTCAACCGCCTCGTCGAACGCGGCCTGCGCGCGCGCGGCGTGCTCGACGGCGAGGAGTTCTACGTCGGCAGGCCGATCATCGTGACCCGCAACGACCGCCAGACCGGCCTCTCCAACGGTGACACGGGCGTGGTGCTGGCGGCCGAAGAGGAGCGCCGCCAGGTGTGGTTCCCGGACCTGGACCGCGGTGCCGAACGGTGCCTGGTGGCGCCGTCGCGGCTGCCCGAGCACGAGAGCTTCTTCGCCCTCACCGTGCACCGCGCGCAAGGCTCCGAGTACGACGAGGTGGTGTTCGTTCCCGGCGACCCGGAGTCGCGCGTATGCACCCGCGAGCTGTTCTACACCGCGGTAACCCGGGCGCGGCGGAAGGTTACCGTGCTCACGGATGCCGATGCCGTGCGCACCTCGGTGCTGCGCACGACATCGCGATCCTCCGGGCTGTCGGAGCGGCTGGCGGTCGACTACTCCAGGTCCTCCTCGCGCACCCGGTAAGCCTTCAGGATCGGCGCCGACTCGGTGCGCGTGTACAGTTGTGGCGTTCCCTGAAGTACGAGGCGGTATACCTGCGCGACCTGGAGGATGGTCCGCCGACCAGATACCCGACTCCACACCTCTCCCGTGCGGCCGCTACCTGTAGAGCCACCTGAAGGGGGTCGGCGGGCGCCATCAGGAATCGAGCAAGGCGGCTGCCTCGGGGTATGCGCGAACCGCGAGGCGAGGGCCGAGCTTGAGCACGGCGAGGCGCAACTGACACTCGCGCTCGGAGGCGTGCGGGTGACGCTGCCGGATACCGGCCAGTGCCAATTCCTGAACAGCACGGCTCAGGCCATCCACGGCACGCGCCTTCTCGAGCGGTGACATTCGCCGCCACAGGGCGATCTGCAACCGTTCCACCTCGGGCGACGAATCGCGGCTCAGCATCCCGTGCTCCTGCGGGTCGCAGCGCCGTTCTCAGTCATCGGTTTCATGTTACCACGCTTGTGTCCCTACCGGTGTGCCGGTGTGCTCCGCGTGTGGTGTGTGAGTCCGCACGAGCGGTACGCCGTCGGGGCGGCGGCGGTGGGGGGTGTGGTGGTTGCCGGCGAGCAGGTCGGCGGCGGTCCAGCCCAGCTTGCCGTGGCGGATCACGCCGTAGCGCACCCTGCCGTCAGCCCTCCAGTCACTCGACCGAGCTATCCGCCAGCCCGAAACGCTCGCGCAGTCCGTCGAGCGAGAAGTCCGGGCCGCGCACGAAGTCGATCATCTCTTGCTCGCGGGCCACCACCTCGGCCGCCGCGCGCGGCAGGTCGGCGGCGATCTCCAGCGGTATCTTCACCACGCCGTTGGCGTCGCCGTGGATCAGGTCGCCGGGCACCACCTCCACCTCGCTCACCGCCACGGGTACGTTCACGTCGACTACCTGGAAGCGGCCGTGGGCGGGCGTCATGCCCGGCGCGAAGTAGTGGAAGCCCAGCCCCCGCACGCCGTCCAGGTCGCGGATGCCGCCGTCGGTAACGAGGCCGATGGCGCCGAGCGCGTGGGCCGTGTTGGCCATCACGTCGCCGCAGTGGCAGGCATGCGAATTGCGCGGCGAGATGTCCTTGAACACCAGCACTGCCGGCTTGGGGGCGGCTGCGACCGCCTCCCACAGGCGCAGCATCGGCGCCCGGCTCAGCTCCCGCGACGGGGTCATCGAGTCGACCGTGGCGGTGACCGCGTAGCCGAGCATCACGCCGAGGTCGGGAAACTGGCAGCGGATGTTCCAGCCCATGAACCCCTCCGAGTCGCGCCGCACCTCGAACGGCTCGATGGCGTTGCAGATGGTGGGCGTATCGATCTCCCTGAGGGCCTCGAACTGCTGCGGGGTAAGCATGGCCGGCAGCATGCCGTACCGCGGCACGAGCGCCAAGCCCGCATCAGCCCAGCCCGGCGTGACCCCTTCCGATCTACCTGAAAGCTCCGCAGGGTAACATCATGACGCCCGCAACTATGCCATAATCGGGCAGCGGGCGTGGCGCAGCGGGACATCCTGCCACCCGGCATACGCGAGGAGGAAGACGACAGCATGTTGCCGAGGATCGAAGACCTGAGAGTGGTGCTGAAGCACGTGGTCGCCGACCGCGCCGAGCGCGGCTACGTGGTGGAGGGCTTCCGCGAACGGATCGCGGCGGCGCCGGAGAGCTACGACGCGCTGGCAGCCCTGCACCGCGAGCTGGACGCCGCGCCGCGCCGGGACGACTGGCCGTACGTGGAGCCGGAGGAGCTGGACGCGATCTGGGCCGAGTGTCCCGACCTGCCCGCTGATCCCGTGCAGACGGTCGACCTGGACGACGCCGCGCGGCGCGCCGCGGCGGGGTTTCTCGGCTCGGTGTGCGGCTGCGTGCTCGGCAAGCCGGTCGAGGTGCGCACCACCATGGCGAAGCTGCGCGCCGCCGCCGAGGCGGCCGGCGAGTGGCCGATTCGCGACTACCTGTCCGAGGCCATGCTGGACGCGCTCGGCGACCGCCACCGGAGCTGGCCCGAGTCGGTGCGCGAGCGCATCCGCTTCGTGGCGCGCGACGACGACATCAACTACACGGTGCTCGGCATGCTGATCCTGGAGCAGCACGGCATCGCCTTCACGCGCGCCGACGTGATGCAGATGTGGCTGGCCAACCTGCCGCTCGGCTACACCTTCGGCCCGGAGCGGATGCTGCTGACGCGGGCCTCGGCGGTCGGCATCGCCGCACGCCTGCACGCCCGGCGCGGCCTGGCCGGGATCGGCGACGACCCGGAGCCGGTGCTGGCCGACCTGGTGGCGAGCTGGAACCCCGGCGACGAGTTGTGCGGGGCGCAGATCCGCGCCGACGCCTACGGCTACGCCTGCGCGGGGCGCCCGCGGCTGGCCGCCACCCTGGCCTGGCGCGACGCCGGCTGGACCCACCGCGCCACCGGCGTGTACGCCACCATGTTCACCGCCGCCGCCATCGCCGGCGCCTTCGTGATCGACGACCCGCTGGAGCTGTGCCGGATGGCGCTGTGCTGCGTGCCGCAGGCCAGCCGCTTCCGGGAGCGGGTCGGCGACTGCCTGGAGCAGGTGGCGGCGGCGAGCGACTGGCAGGAGGGCTACCGCCGCATCCACGACCGCTACGGCTGCTACGGCCACTGCCAGATCTACCAGGAGACCGGGACCCTGATCAACACGCTGCGCTTCGCGGCCGGCGTCGAGGAGGGCATCTGCATGCAGGTGAGCCAGGGCAACGACACCGACAGCTACGGCGCCACCGCCGGTTCGCTGCTCGGCGTGCTGCACGGCCGCCCGCCGGAGGGGCGCTGGCTGGCGCCGTTCAACGACGAGATCCGCACCACCGTCGCCGGCCTGTACGAGTCCTCCCTGACCAAGGTGGCCGACCGCATGGGCCGCCTCCCCGGCCTGGCCGCGGCACAAATTGACGATGGCTGAAACGCGCCCCACTTGATTCGGCAGAGTTCGACGTTATGATCCACTGGTGATGCCGACACGCCCCGCGGACGACAGAAACGAGCGTGAGCCGCAGAGTGACGTGCTTGAGACGCTCGCCGAAGAAATCCGCGCGCGAATGGCGAGCCCGCGTGCGGAGTTTGTTGATCAGGAGCGAGCGTTTCGGACGGCGTGCGCGACCATTGCGGCCGCACGGAGACGCGGCCAATGACGCTGCCGCCCACACCGGGTGTCGCTTTCCGGGCGGGTGGCGTTCCGCCCTACCCCGCCGATCTGTACCGGTTCGCGGGAGTGGTGGAGGACGGTGTCGATGGCCTCGCGTCAGTAGACGACGCTGCGGTACGGCGCTTCCATCGCGACGGCTACCTGGTGATCCGTGACGCGCTCGGCGCGCAGGAGGTGGCGGAAGCACTCGACGAGATGCTGGATCTGCTCGCACTCCCGAAGGCGGAGTTCGGCGGCATCCACTTCGAACACTTGGCGCCGAACGAGAAGCTGGCGGAAATGGCGCCGGAGGTACGCCAGGACTACGTGCGCAAGTTCTTCAACTTCGTGCAGTTCGCGCCGCGCATCAAGGGCCTGTCCGAGCATCCGGCCCTGCTGGACGCGGTGGCGCGCGTGATCGGGGCGCGGCCGGCCCTGTTCCAGGACATGGCCCTGCTCAAGCCGCCGCGCATCGGGCGCGAGAAGCCGTGGCACCAGGATCACGCCTACTTCGACCTGCCGCTCGACACCCCGGTGGTGGGGGTGTGGATCGCCCTCGACCGCGCCACCACCGACAACGGCTGCATGACCGTCATCCCCGGATCGCACCGCCGCGGGCCGGTGGTCCACTTCCAGCGCCGCGACTGGCAGATCTGCGACACCCACGTGGACACGCGCGGCGCGCTTGCGGTGCCGCTGGAGCCGGGCGGCTGCCTGCTGTTCTCCAGCTTCACGCACCACGGCACGCCCACCAACACCGGCTCCGAGCGCCGCCGCGCCCTGCAGTTCCACTACGCCCCGGCCGGCGCCGGCCGCATCAGCACCGAGCAGCGCATGGCCGTGTTCGGCTCCGAGGGCAAGTCGGTCACCTGCTGACGACCGGCGGGCCGGATGCGACCGGGCGCGGCCAGCCGCCGCCGGTTGTTGCTCCAAAGAGCCGCCCTGCAGTACACTTGAAAGTACACTTGGAGGATCCACACATGACACAGCTACCGGATATCATTCCGGTCCGGGATCTCAGGCAGGAAACCGCTGCGGTCTTGCACCGGCTGCAGGCGTCCGGAAAGCCGGTTGTGATCACCCAACGAGGCCGGACCGCAGCGGTGATGTTGAGCTTGGATGCCTACGAGCGGAGCGAGCGAGAACGCGAAGTGCTACGACTCCTGGTTCGTGGCGAACAGGAGATCAGCGCGGGGATCGGGCACGATCTGGATGACGTCCTCGCCGAAGCGGATGCGATCCTTGCGCGCGATGGTTCGTGAGAGTCCGGTTCACCCCGG
The DNA here is from genome assembly GCA_028821475.1 of Spirochaetaceae bacterium. Classification (GTDB taxonomy): domain Bacteria; phylum Spirochaetota; class Spirochaetia; order SZUA-6; family Bin103; genus Bin103. The sequence continues at coordinate 32,422 of JAPPGB010000110.1, read as the reverse complement.
CCGGACGTACCCAGTTCCTGGAGGCCGTTGCGTACATTCGGCGCGAGAATCCCACGGCCGCTGACCGGTTCCGCGCCCGAGCGGAAGAGATCCTTCGCAGACTGCAACCCTTCCCACACTCGGGCCGCATCGTGCCGGAGTTTCCGGACCTGCCCTATCGTGAAGTCATCGTACGGCCCTACCGCTTCTTCTACCGCGTGAGAGACCCCGTAGTGTGGGTTGTGGCAGTGTGGCATGGCGCGCAGATACCGGAAGACCCGGACGCGTAAAGCGAGCGAGGCGCGCTCCGCTTCGGCGGACGGACCCGGCGATTGGAGATGCCGGATCAGTCGGCGCGGCGCTGCACCGTCACAAGAACGTCCGCCGTCGCGAGCGGGACCGTGGTTGCGGCTCCGTCCGGCCACCACACCGACAGGGCCAGTGGGCGCTCGCCGCGTGCAAAGCCGAAGTGGGCGCGCGGCGGGTCGCTTGACAGGTAGCCGCTGCTGACCCGCGTTTCGCGCCGGTAGGCGGCCTTGTCGGTGGTGAGCGCGAGGCGCGCGCCCACGGCAAACGGGTTGGACGACTTGGGCCAGGCGAGGTCCACCTGCAGGCTCGCACCGCCGCACACCTGGTTCTCGAACAGGATGGCGGGCGCCTGGAAGTTGTTGACCACGACATCGAGATCACCGTCCAGGTCCAGGTCGGCCAGCGCCATGCCGCGGCCGCTCTCGGTGGCGCCCAGACCCCACTCCGGGGCCGGGACGAACGCGCCGGAGCCGTCGTTGCGCAGCGCCTGGTTCTCCTCCACCAGCTCCGCGCCCGGCAGGTGTCCGAACGCCTCTCCCACCATGCCGTTCACCGTGTACAGGTCCAGGTCGCCGTCGTTGTCGAGGTCGCCGAACTGGGCCGACCAGCTCCACCCCGTGGCATCCACGCCGGCGCTTGCCGCGCGGTTCGCGAACGTGCCGTCGGCTCCTCGCACCTGCAGCGTGTTGGCGTAGATCTGTTCGCGATCGGTGGCCGCGGCATCCGCCGGCAGCACCGGCGCCCAGGCGTCGTCCACTTCGGGGCTTGACGCGTACGGCTTCATGTCCGCGGCGAACAGCTCGAAGCGGCCGTCGTTGTCGATGTCGCCCTCGGCGAACGCCATCGTGTTGTAGGTGGTCTGCCGGAACGGCGCGGCCGCCACCCAGCGCCTTGGACGGTTGAGGTAGACGTAGTCGGGCACCTCGTAGTCGTTGCCGACCACGATGTCGCGGCGCCCGTCGCCGTCCAGATCGGGCAGCGCGATCGCCAGCGCCATCGCACCGCCCGACATGCGCAGGTGCCGGAACAGCAGGTTGCCGGGCTGAAACGCGTCGCGCGGTTCGCGAGCACCAAGGTTCTCGTAGTAATACACGCCGCGCAACCGGGTCCGGGTGTCGGGGTCGGCGTCTTCCATCCGGCTCAGGAACAGTGCGCGCCGCTCGATCTCGTCGAGTTCCTCGTCGTAGGTGCCGCCCACGAGGTCCAGATCCCCGTCGCCGTCCAGGTCCGCCCACGCCATGGTGTGGATCGGAAACCGCGCGGTGAAGTGGCCGTCCGCGACCCGTGCAAAGGTGCGCGAGGCGCCGTCCCCGCGCAGCCAGATCGGTTGCCCATCGCGGACTGTCGCCACCAGGTCGAGCGAGCCGTCGCCATCCACGTCCACCGCGTTGACGGCTCGGGTCTGCAACTCGTTGACCATCGTGCGCGTGAACCGGAGTCCCGGTTCCGTGTTCCAGAGCACGGTCATCGGTGCGGCGAGACCGGCCAGGGCGACGTCGATGCCTCCGTCGCCGTCAAGGTCGGCGAGCGCCACCCCCGCGCCGTTGCTGTCGAACGGCTGGCGCGGATGGTTGGCCCGGGTCGTGTGCGGGAGCACATGGCGAACGAATCGACCGGAGCATGCGGCCGTTCCGCGGTACCGGGTGACGCTGACCAACGTGACGGCTGCTTCGGCAGCGCTTGATTCGGAGGCGTCAGCGTCCGCTGCCTGGGCGCCGGCCATCGAGCCGATCGTCCACAACGACGCCGCCACGGCGGCAAGCCGGACGCCGTGCGGCTTCAATGCCGCGTTCCGTCCGGGGGCGGCACCATGCACAGGCACGCGCCATCGCGACGATACTGGCCCGACGCGGTCGGCCCTGGGATACGCGAGGGGGCGGGCGGCGTGCTCACCACCACAGCATAGCCCAAGTTGTAGCGGGTGACGCCGGTGCCGGAGGCGCGTCCACGCGCTTGCACCCGGGCCATACGTCGCGGCACTCGCGAAGGGCGTACGGCGCAGCGGCAGCGATGGCAAGCGACGGCATCCTCAACTTGCCAACCGCAGGTGCAGCATCTAATGTGTCGGGGCCTGCCGTGCAAGCCTATGTGATCCGCCGCATCCTGCTGCTCATCCCGACGTTCATCATTCTCACCATGCTGGTGTTCCTGTCGGTGCGGCTGATTCCCGGTGACGTGGTGGACGCCACCATGGCGAAGCTCGAGTTCGACATTCAGGACATTGACCGCGAACAGGTGGAGCGCATGCTCGGCCTGGACAAGCCGATCTACGTGCAGTACCTCAACTGGGTCGGGGGCATCGTGCTGGAGGGCACACTCGGCGACTCGTTCATGGGAGCGTTCAAGGTGGAGGAGCGGATCGCCGGGCGCTTCCGGGTCACCCTCGAGCTGGGCCTGATCTCGATCTTCATCGCGCTGATCATCGCCATCCCGGTCGGCATCTACTCCGCGGTGCGCCAGGACACCGCCGGCGACTACGCGGGACGAACGTTGGCGGTGCTGGGACTGGCCACCCCCAACTTCTGGCTGGCCACCATCGTGCTGATCTACCCGGCGATCTGGTGGGCGTGGGCGCCGCCGACCGACCTGGTCTACTTTCTGGACAACCCGCTCAAGAACGTCTGGCTGTACACCATTCCGGGCCTGATTCTGGGCACGGCGATGTCGGCCGGCACCATGCGCATCATGCGCACCATGATGCTGGAGGTGCTGCGCCAGGACTACATCCGCACCGCCTGGTCGAAGGGTCTGCGCGAACGCATGATCATCCTGCGCCACGTGATCCGCAACGCGCTCATCCCGGTGGTCACCGTGATCGGCCTGCAGGTGCCGATCATTATCGGCGGCTCGGTGATCATCGAGAACCTGTTCGCGCTGCCCGGCCTCGGGCGGCTGGCGGTAAACGCCCTTATCGACCGCGACTACCCGGTGGTGTCCGGGGTGAACCTGATCTTCGCGTCGCTGGTCCTGGCGCTCAACCTGGTCGTGGACATCCTGTACGCGTTTCTCGACCCGCGCGTGCAGCACGGGTAAGCAGGCATGGCGACGGAATCGGCGGCGCCCCGGCCCACGGAGGTCCCAGTCAAGCGAAGCTTTACCCGCGACCTGCTGGTGCGCCTGTTTCGCGAGCGTCCGCTGGGCGCGTGGTGCGGCGTGGTGGTGCTGGTGCTGTGCGTGATGGCGGTGTTCGCCGACCGGCTGGCGCCGTTCCCGTTCAGCGAAATCCACCTGATCGACCGGCTGTCCGGCTCCACCACCACCTACCTGCTGGGCACCGACCAGTTGGGCCGCGACTTGCTCAGCCGGCTGATCCACGGCGCGCGCTTGTCGCTCGGGGTAGGCATCGCCGCCACCTCGGTGAGCCTCTTGGTGTCGCTGCTGGTCGGCGGCGTCGGCGGCTTCGTGGGCGGCAAGCTGGACATCGTCATTCAGCGCTTCGTGGATGCCTGGCTGTCGTTCCCGGGGCTGTTGCTGCTGCTCACCATCCTGTCCACGTTCGGGCGCGGGGTGCTGCAGATCATCATCATCCTGGGGATATCGGCCGGCATCGGCAACGCGCGGGTGGTGCGCAGCGCGGTGATCGCGATCAAGGCCAACCCCTACTTCGAGGCGGCGCGCAGCATCGGCAGCCCGCTGAAGCGCACCCTGCTGCGCCACGTGTGGCCCAACATCACCGCGCCGATCATCGTGATCTTCTCGATCACCATCGGCGGCGTGATCATTTCCGAGGCGTCACTGAGCTTTCTCGGGTTCGGCTTGCCGGAGGAGGTGCCGAGCTGGGGCACAATGCTGAGCAAGGAGGGGCGCAAGTACATGGAGGTGTCGCCGCGGCTGGCGATGCTGCCGGGGCTGGCGCTTACCATCGTGGTGTACTGTCTCAACATGCTCGGTGACGCGCTGCGCGACCTGCTCGATCCGCGCCTGCGCGGCGCCGGCGGAGCATCGAGCGGCGGCGGCAGCTACGGCCGGCTCGCCGCCCGCGACGCCGCCCGTGCCCTGCAGCGCGCCGAACGGCGCCAGCAACGCAGGCGCAACTCCTGACACCCGCGACCCATTGCCAGTGTGTCCCTTGGCAAGGGTCGCTATGGTACTTTCCCACAGCGACACATGGGTGTATACTCTATGTGCTTATATTCACAAAATTCGTGAATTATAGGAATTGGTATATATGAACCAGCTGTCCGCCGTACCAAAGGGCCGGCGCCGGCTAGCCGCCGTTGTTCGGTCGGCAGGCGACATCATCCAGATCGGCAATGCTGAACAGGCCCTGGGCGTCAGCCGCACCGCCGCTGCGAAGCTATTGTCCCGGTGGAGCAGTCAGGGTTGGCTACGACGCGTTGGTCCAGGGGTCTACGCACCAGTCGAGCTCGACTCGTTGGCAAGCGAGTTGGTTCTCGATGATCCCTGGGTGCTGGTGCCTGTCCTTTTTGGACCCGCCTACGTTGGCGGACGGGCCGCTGCCGAACACTGGAGCCTGACGGAGCAGATCTTTCGCGACACTGTTGTAATGACCGGGCGGACCGTTCGAGCGAAGAGCCAGCAATACCACGGAGCACACTTCACGCTGAAACACGTCCACGAATCCAGGATATTCGGCATCAAGAACGTCTGGCGTGGAAGGACGCAGATCGCCGTATCGGACGTTCACCGCACCATTATTGATATGCTCGACGATCCACATGTCGGAGCCGGTATCCAGCATGTCGCCGACTGCGTTGCGACCTATTTCGAACGTAAGGACAGAGCTGATCATACGCTGATTGGCTATGCGGAACGGCTCGGCAATGGTGCGGTATTTAAGCGCCTTGGATTCCTGGCACAGCGGCTCCCTAACACTCACACCATCGTAGAAGCATGTCGGGAGCGTCTCACCCAAGGCAACGCCAAGCTTGACGGATCTCTTCCCTGTTGTCGCCTCATCTCCCGGTGGCGCCTCCTTGTCCCTGACGATAGGGCAACCGTCGCGTCCTCGTGATTAACCGGCGGGAGATTCTGGACATCGCGGGCACCCTTGGGTTGCGCCCTCAGATCGTCGAAAAGGACTACGTGCTTGGCTGGGTTCTCGCTGGTATCTATCAACACGTCGCACTTGCCGAAACGTGGATCTTCAAGGGCGGCACGTGTCTTAAGAAATGCTACTTCGAAACCTACCGATTCTCCGAAGATCTTGACTTTACGATCACCGATGCTTCTCACATTGAACAGGAATTTCTTGGCTCGGTCTTCCGCGAAATCGCGGAATGGATTTACGAGGGGACTGGCATTGAGATCCCGGCAGAGTTGCAGGACTTCGAACTCTTCGAAAACCCGTGTGGCACGGTGTCCTGCCAAGGGAAGCTCAGTTATCGGGGGCCGATCGCGCCACGATCAGGGGGCCTTCCGCGTATCAAACTGGACCTTACGCCCGACGAGATTCTCGTTCTAAGGCCGTCGCAGCGCGTCATATTTCACGACTACAGCGATGCTCCGCAAGAGGGTATCAGAGTCCGATGCTACGCCTATGAGGAGGGCATTCGGAGAAAAGGTCCGAGCGTTGGGTGACCGCGCGCGTCCCCGCGATCTATACGATGTGATCAATCTCTATCGAAATACCGAAGCGCGTCCGCAGGCCGCCGTGCTGCATGATGTCCTACAGCAGAAGTGCAGTCATCGTGGCATCCCCGTTCCGACGCTCGCTGAACTGGAGAAGTCCAGGGACAATCTGGAGGGATCTTGGCGGACGATGCTTGGCCACCAGCTTCGCGCTCTGCCACCCGTCGATTCGTTCTGGAACGAGCTTGCCGACTTCTTTTCCTGGCTGCGAACCGGCGTGGCGCGCGTCGTGCCCGGGATCTACCGGATTGCCAACGGCGAGACTGTAATCAGAGAACGTACAGTGCGACTGCCGATCGCTGCCGCTGCCCGGTCATTCCTGGAGATCATCCGATTTGCCGCAGCCAACCATCTTTGCGTGGATCTGCGGTACCAAGGATCTGTCCGGCGGATTGAACCGTATTCTCTACGTCGCACGCGTGAGGGGAATATCGTCCTACACGCAATCAGAAAGTCGGATGGCGAGCACCGCAGCTACCGCATAGACCGCATCGAAGGTGCGCAAACAACAGGCCAGAGCTTCATCCCGCGCTACGTGGTCGAACTTAAACCGCAGGGGGCGATCGCTATCCCACCCACCGCAGGACGATCGACATTGCCAAGGGTCCGACGCCGCCCAATGCGCGTGTCAGGGTCACGACATGGGCCGTATCACATCTATGAGTGCGCTTACTGCGGCAAGCGCTTCAGGAGAAAGAAACGGACTTCCCGGTTGAATCCCCACAAGGATGGGTCTGGCTATCCCTGTCCGGGGAGAGCGGCAACCTTCGTCGACACGCGGTACTGAGTGCCTCGTGGCGATCCATTCGACACGCCAGCGCAAACGAATATGAGGGCGGTTGAGCTATCGCTCAGCCGCCCTCCGTCGGTGGCCGCTTCGCACCACGGCCAATACGTGTCGCCCTCGCTCAGAAGCCCATTTCGGCCTTCAGGGCCTGGTCGATCCACAGGCGGGCGAACACCTGGTTCTTCTGCCATACGCCCATGTAGAAGTCGCCGTTGAAACCGCCGACCCACGGCTGGCTGAAGTTGAAGTTCGGGGCGATCGGGCCCCAGGTGTACCAGTGCTGCTGCACCAGGTAGTGGTCGGCCTGCTTCACCAGTGCCTTCAACTCGTCGTAGCTGGTTGCCTCGCGCGCCTGCTTGACCAGGTCGTTGTAGACCGGGTCGTCGTACTGGCCGCGATTCCACTTCGCCCCCGGCTCCTGCCACTGCAGCGAGTCGAGCGGGAAGTAGGGCGTGCCGGAGATGGCCGGCGACAGCCCGAACAACTGGCCGTTGTCGAGCCGGCTGACGAACTCGGCACCGTCCACCGCGTCGACCACGACCTCCACGCCGATCGCCTTCCAGTATTCGACCGCAATCGCCGGGTAGTCCTGCAGCGGCCCGGTGCTCGACTGCTGCAGCGGTACCGTGAACCGAACGCCGTCGTCACCGCGCGGATAGCCGGCGGCGTCCAGGAGCGCCTCCGCCCCTTCCGGATCATAGCTGTAGGCGTGCTGCAACTCCGGCGACCAATCCTCGTACGGGATCACGTAGTCCTTCAACGCCCGGCCGACCACGCCCTGCGGCGTCGCCAGCGCCTGGCCCTTGTACAGGGTTGCGGCGATGGTTTCGTTGTCGAGCGCCATCTGCATCGCCTGCCGCACGCGGATGTCGTCGAACGGCTTGTCCTGCACGTACATGGCGAACACCTGGTTGGAACGGAAGTAGTACGAGTTGGCGCGCAACTCCGGGTTGGTGCGCAGCAGGCTGTCCGCTTCGTCGATGGTGCTCAGGTGTGTCGACATGTTGTGGCCGATGTAGTCGATGCGGCCGGCGCGCAGCGCGGCGATGTAGGTCGCCGACTCCGGCATGATCAGCACCTTGACCTCGTCGACGTAGGGAAGCTGGTTGCCGGGATACTTTTCGTCATGCCCCCAGTAGTCGGGGTTCTTGTGGAAGGTGAGCGACTCCGCCTCCACCCAGTCCACCAGCATGAACGGCCCGGTGCCGACCAGCGTGCGCCAGTCGGCCACGTCGCCGTTGGCCTCGATCACTTCGGGCGGCAGGATGAAGCCGAAATTGTCGTCGATCAGCACCTTCAACGCATCCAGGGGCGGCGTGTCGATCTCGATGTACACGGTGTCATCGCTGACCGCCTCCAGTCTCGTGAAGTTGAGCTGCGGCATGCGGCTCGTGTTCGGCGGCGGCTCCTCGAACGGGCCGGTGCCGCTGAGGCGCTGAAAGTTGAATACGATGTCCCGGGCCGTCAGCTTGCGTCCGTTCATCGGCGCCTTGTCATGCCAGTGCGCGTTCTCGCGCACGGTAAAGATGAACGTGTTCGGGTCCGGCTGCTCCCAACTCTGCGCCAGCGCTCCGCCGTAGTGGGTGATGTCCAGGTACTCGGTCGACAGCGGGTTGATGCTGCGGTCGATGCCCCAGTTGGCGATGCCGAGCTTCTCGACCACGCCCGAATTGGCGTAGCCCGCGCTCAGGCCGCCCACCGACTGGTCGGTGTTGGCGATGTCGCGGTCGTTGGCCGCGGTCAGCGTGCCGCCATACTGCGGCGCCGGCACCTCCATGCCGGTGGTCGGGTCGATCACCATCTCCCGCTCCATGGTGGTCGCGGCGGGCGCCTCGGCCTCGGCTCCGGCCCACGCGGCCCCGGCGGCCAGCGTCAGACCAAGCAGCGCCAGTGCCACGCGGCTCCACATGCGCGGACCAATGCAATTCCTCATTCCATCCTCCTCATGTTGGATGTGTAATTGGCCCACTCTAATCCGCCGCCGTCCTGCCGTCAAACCGCGAGCGAATGCTGTCCGGCCAGGGAGCGACGGTTCAGGGTGGACGGGGCGTCAGCGGCGGTCGATCCAGAGGCGGGCGAATACGGCGTTGGTCTGGCCGTTGCCGAGGAAGGTGTCGCCGTTGAACCCGCGAACCCAGGGCTGGACGACGTTGAAGGAAGGCGCACTCGGCCCCCAGGTGAACCAGTGCTGCCCGATCAGCCGGTAGTCGGCCTGCCGGACCGCCTCCTTGCGCTCATCGAGCGTGACGGCGGCGCGGGCCCTCGCCAGCCACTCGTTGTACACCGGGTCATCCACCTGGCCGCGGTTCCAGCGGTGCCCCGGCTCCTGCCACTGCTGGGCGCTGAGCGGATCGGCCGACGTGCCCAGCACGGCGGGCGACAGGCCGTGCAGTCGCCCCGCACCGAGCAGTGCGATCCAGCGGCGGCCGGGAACGGTGTTCACCTCCACCTGCACGCCGACCGCGCGCCAGTACTGCAACGCCATGTGCTGGTAGTCGCCCATGTCATCCCACGCCGGCCACTGCAAGGGGACCGTGAAGCGCACGCCGTCGGCGCCGTGCGGGTAGCCCGCCTCGTCGAGCAGCGCCTCCGCCGCGGCCGGATCGTAGCCGTAGGCGTGCTGCAAGTCCGCCGGCCACTGCTCGTAGGGCACGATGTAGCCGCGCTGCGAGCGTCCGATCACCCCCTGCGGGGTGGTCAGCGCATGTCCCTGGTAGACGGTCGCGGCGATCGTTTCGTTGTCCAGCGCCATCTGCATGGCGCGGCGCACGCGCACGTCGTCGAACGGCTCATCCTGCACGTACATCGCGAACACCTGGTCGGAGCGGACGTGGTGGCGGTGCGCCTGCAACTCGGGATTGGTGCGCAGCAGGTCCGCCGCCTCGTCGAACCACTCCAGCGCCGTCGCCACGTTGGCGCCGGCGTAGTCCACGCGGCCGGCGCGCAGCGCGGCGAGCCGGGTGGCCGGCTCCGGCATGACCACGATCCTGAGTTCGTCGACGTAGGGCAGCCGGTGTTCGGGATACTTCTCGTCGGTGCCCCAGTACGCTGGATTGCGCCGGTAGCTGAGCGATTCGCCGGCGACCCACTCGCTGAGCATGAACGGGCCGGTGCCGACCAGGTTGCGCCAGTCGGCCACGTCCCCCGCCGCCGCGATCACCTCCGGCGGCAGGATGAAGCCGTAGGCGTCGTCCAGAAGGATCGGCAGCGCTTCGGGGTGCGGCTCCGCCAATTCGACGTGGACCTCGTTGCCGCGCGCCTCCAGGGTCGTGAACGCGAGTTGCCGGATGCGGCCGGTGTTGGGCGGCGGCTCGTCGAACGGACCGGTGCCGGTCAGCCGCTGGAAGGTGAATACCACGTCATCGGCGGTGAGCGGACGGCCGTTCATCGGCTCCTTGTCGTGCCAGGTCACGCCGTCACGGATGGAGAACCGGTAGGTGGTGCCGTTGACCACCTCCCAGTGTTGCGCCAGTGCGCCGGTGTAGTGGGTAACGTCGAGGTACGGGTTGGCCAGCGGATTGATACCGCGGTCGATGGCCCAGTTGCCGATGCCCAGCTTCTCCACCACGCCGGAGTTGACCGCGCCGGCGTCCGCGCCGCCGATCGCTTGGTCGGTGTTGGGTATCTCGGCGGCGCTGGCGACAGTCAGCGTGCCGCCGTAGCGCGCGGCCGGCACCTCCCGGCCGGTGGCCGGGTCGGTCACCATGACCTGCGCCGGCGCCGCCTCGCGCTTGCCCTCCTCGCCGGCGGCCCACCCGCTACCGGCCGCCAAGCCCAGACCGGTCAGAGCCGCGATCAGTGCCGTCCGTGCACGGACTGTCACTCGATGCGCCTTCGAGCCTCCGCGGTAGCGGCGCCCGGTGTCACGATTGTGCCTCCCCGTCCCGGATCCAGTTGCCGGCGACGTAGACGGGGCGGTAGAGGGAGCGGCGCTTGGGCGGCATGTCGGCGAGCACTGCGGCCGGCGGGTCCCAGTTGTGCCACTTGGCGTGGATCGAGTTGTAGCAATTGAACACGGCGACGCGCGGCCGGTCGGGGTTGCGCCACGGCTGGCCGCTGTGGGTCAACGCCTCGGTGAACATCAGCACCGAGCCGGCCGGACAGGCGCAGGTCTCCCACAGGGACGATTCGGCGGTGAAGATCTCTTCCGGCGCCGGGTAGGCGGCCTTGTGGCTGCCGGACAGCAGCAGCGTGCCGCCGTCGTCGCGCCCCACCTCGTTCAGCTCCCACACGATGCGGGTCATACCGGCGTAGGCATGCCCGGGGAACGCCTGGTAGTGGTGGCAGTCGCCCGGCAGACGCATCATGCCGTTGCCATTGTGCGGCGAGAACGTACCGTCGCCCTGGGCGCCGCGGCGGCCACCGCCGGACCGGCGTACCGTGACGAAACTGTGCTCCTGGCGGAAGCCGTAGCCGGCATCGTTCTCCAGCGACCCGCCGCCGCCGTCGGTAAACGGGCGGTAGATGAACTCCTGCGCGAAGCCGATCACCACCGGGTGGTCGGTCAGCCGCTGCAGCGGGCCGCCCACCGGCGCGCGCCGGTGCTCCGGGATCGACTCCGGCTCGTCCGCGAGGCGCAGCACGAACTCGCGCATCTCCTCGATCTCGGCGGCGTCCAGGACGCCGGGAATCGCCAGCCAGCCCTTGGTGTCGAAGTGGTACTTCTGCGCCGCGGTAAGTGGCACGACCGGCCGGCCCTCCGAGTCGGTAGCGGCGAAGCGCGCCGCGTCGGTCATCAGCGGCGCACCCATGTCCTTGTCCAGCACGGAGGCCGGCGGGGACCCCTCGGCCAGCCGCTCGCGCGCCGATCTGCGTTCCATCATGACTCCGAGTGTAGTAGCCACGCCGCCACTTCGCCAGAGCCCGGCACTCCGCGGGGAGCCCGTGGTAAGGTTGACAATATGCCCCTCCGTCGTTACCATTCGGGCTGCCATGGCAGGTACCCGGCAACGAGGCAGGCTGATCCGGCGCTTCATCGCCAAGCGGATAGACTCCGATTCTCAGGAGGTCGTCCGCGAGACGGCGCGAGAATTCGGCATCTCCCGCCAGGCGGTCAACAAGCACCTACGCCGTCTCGTAGACGATGGACACGTAGCAGTGCAGGGAACTACTCGAAATCGACGCTACTCGCTGTCGACCATCGATCGCCGGACGATTGCACTGAAGCTTGGCAAGCAACTCGACGAGAACCAGGTGTGGCGGCAACAGATCGTACCTCTCCTTCCCGACCTTGCCGGCAACGCGATGGACATCTGGGCTTACAGCTTCCAGGAGATGTTGAACAACGCGATCGATCACTCATCAGGCATGACCGTCGCCGTTGACATAGAGCGCACGACCACCTCTACCGAGATGACGATTACGGATGACGGATACGGGATCTTCAAAAAGATCGAGGAGACCCTGGACCTTGAGGACGAGCGCCACGCGGTATTCGAATTGACCAAGGGCAAGCTGACGACCGATCCCGACAACCATACCGGGGAAGGCATATTCTTCACCTCTCGAATGTTCGATGAATTCTCCATCGACTCCGGCGGCGTGTACTTGTCTTACCTCAGTCCGACAGAAGAGTACTGGGTGTTCGACAACGACGAGTTCGTGGCCGGCACTCGGGTACGCATGAAATTGTCGAGTGGCGCCGGGAGAACCCCGAAAGAAGTGTTCGACGCATTCACGGGAGACGACGACTACGCATTCACGAAGACGGTCGTGCCGGTGGATCTGGCGAGATACGGAAACGATGCGTTGATTTCGCGTTCACAAGCGAGACGTGTCTTGGCGCGCCTCGATCGGTTCAACACCGTTGTGCTCAACTTCAAGAACGTCGACCAGGTGGGTCAGGGCTTCGCCGACCAGGTGTTCCGGGTATTCGCGCGCGCCCACCCCGACATCGCGCTCATTCCCATCAACGCCGATCCCCAGGTCATGTCGATGATCAAAAGGGCCAACCCCCGCATCTGACGCGCGAGGTTACTGCTTATACTCGGACAGACTACTGTCTGTACACGGGCAGACTACTGTCTGTACTCGGACAGACTACTGTCTGTACGGGTCGGCAGCGCCGCGCAGGCCGTCGCCGAGGAAGTTGAACGCCAGCACCTCCGTCACCACGGACAGCCCCGGGATCAGCAGCTACGGGTTCTGCACCACGGTGCGCACGCTCTGGGCATCCTTCAGCAGCGCACCCCAACTCACCGACGGCGGGCGGATGCCCAGCCCCAGGACCGCTCGAACAGCATCGGCTGGGTGTCAGCGGGCCGGTGCGCCGCCGTAGCGGAGGCCGGTGGGCACCACGTCGGTTTCGCGGCCGGCGCGGATGGCGAGGGCGGCGTCGAACGTGCTCCAGAAGTCGTGGTCGGGCGTGTAGCCGAGCAGCTCGCGCACCTTGGTGTGGTCGAACTCGAAGTAGTTGGGGGACGGCATGCGCACGTCGGCGTAACCGACGCCGAGGCGCTCGGCCAGCGCCGGCACCAACTCCTCCCACACGGTAAGCAGGCCGCCTACCGTGAACGCCTCGCCCACCGCGGCGTCTGCGTCCAGCGCAAGGGCCAGACCCTTGGCGATGTCGCGCACGTCGGCCCACTCCTGCTTGAAGGTGCGCCCGTCGGGACAGCGGCTGATCAGCAGGCGCTTGCCCGCTTGCCATGCCGCATCGAGCTGGCGCAGCGCCTCCCGCGCCGCCGGCGCCGGATCGGCCTGCGCCCGCAGCCGTTCGCGCGTCCCGCCCAGGCTCCAGTGCTGCGGAATGCCCTCCTCGTCGAGCAGCTCGCTCGGCTCCAGCACAGTGGTGAAGCGGCACACCACGGTCGGTATCCCGTACTGGTAGTGGTAGTTCATGCACAGCTCCTCGCCGATCCACTTGGTCAGGAAGTAGGGCATCAGCTTGCTGTGGCTCACCTCGTGCTCGCGGATCGGACGCTCGAACAGGCGTCCGTCGTCCTCCGTGCGCCAGTACACCGCCTCCGTGCAGGCGTACACCAGGCGATGCAGGTGCGGCGCGTGGGCCCGGATCGCCTCCAGCACGTGGATGGTTCCGAGGCCGTTGATCTGCAGGTACTCGACGTTGTCGTGCGGCGAGGCGAACGCCGCGGCGATGTGGTACACGGCGTCGACGCCGCGCACCGCCCGCTGCACGGCGGCGTAGTCGCGCAGGTCGCCCTCCACCAGCTCGACGTTCGTGAATCCGTCCAGCTTGTGCGCCCGGCTGGCGTCGCCGGGGAACACGAAGCCGCGAATCTCGTGCCCCTGCCCGAGCAGCCGGCGCACCAGGTTGCCGCCGATGCGCCCGTTGGAACCGGTAACCAGGATCTTCACTCTCTCATGCCTCCACTCGGTAGCCGCCGCTGGCGCGCACGCCGCGCTCGATCAGTTCCGGCTCCAGGTCGAAGCCGGTGCCGGGGGTGTCCGGCACCAGCAGCTTGCCGTCGCGCAGTTCCCAGCCGTCCAGCAGCACGCCCTCGGTATCGGCCGGCGCCGCCTCCTGCACGGCGAAGTTGGGCACCGACGCCGCGAAGTGGGCGTGCGCGTAGCGCTCGATGATCGAGCCCCAGCAGTGCGGGGCGCAGCGCGCACCCCACGGCTCGATGCGCGCCGCGGTGGCCTTCCACCAGGTGAGCCCCATGGCGCGAAAGTCGTGCTGCACCACGTCGATGTCTCCCGCCTTCACCATGTCGAAGAACGTGGGCGGCGGCGGTCCCGATTCGCCGTCGGCGACCAGGGTCTCGTAGCCGCGCTCGCGGATGAACTGCTTCAGGTCGGCGTTGAGCGCAGGGTCCTCCCCGAACGGCTCCTCGAACCAGTAGAGGCCGGCATCGGCGCACGCGTCCAGGGTATCCTTGGTGCTGTTCAGGGTGCCGCCGTTGTTGGCGTCCACCAGGATCTTGGCGTCCGCGCCGGCCGCCTCGCGCACGGTGTGGATCACCAGCACGTCGCGTTCCAGGCCGGCGGCGGTAGGCATCCAACGCGCCCCGCGTCCGATCTTGATCTTGAAGTTGTGGTAGCCAAAACGGTGGCCGGTCGCCACCTCTTCGCGGAAGATCTCGCGGGCCGCCTCGTCGTCGGCATCCAGGTCGTCGATATACACCGAACCGTCGTACAGCTCGACCGCACGGGTGCCGCGCGCCCCGAGCAGCCGGTACAGCGGCACCCCTTCCAGCTTCGCGGCGAGGTCCCACAGCGGCAGGTCGATCGCCGCGCCCCCCGCCAGCGATCCGGTCGGCAGCCGGAACAACTCCCCGAGGCGGCGCCCCACCAGCGCCCCGGCGCCGTCCCGCCCCAGCCGCGCCCAACCGACGCCGACCGCGCCGCTCGCGGTGTGCACGCGCACCACCGGGTCCTGCACCACGGTGCCATGCGCACCGCTGCGGGCGTTGCAGCCGATGTCGCGCGGCCGCGGGCTGTGCAACTCGATGCGTTCGATCCGGGAAATCCGCTCGCGCGAGACGTCGCTCATCCGATTGCCCTCCCTACATTGCGCGGCAGCGTGCGTCGAAGCACCGTTGAAGCGCAACCCCCGCCTCAATGCGTGGTCGGCGCGACAACGGATTCCGCGCACGATGCGTGGCAGATTGATCGGGCGCGGGCGGCGGTCACCATCTCCGCGTGCCCGCTGAAGCGGCAGCGAGAGAATCCCCGTTACAGGAGGTAGAACATAAGGCGCCGCCGGTGACACCGGACACGGCAGAGGATAGAATCGCAGCCGGGAGCGGAGGGCGTCGGAAGAGGTGTACATGAGCGTAGAGTTGATCGGCATTATCGCGGCTTCCATCGCCCTCGGGACCGCCTGGCTTGCTTCGATACGCAGCCTTCGGCAGGAACTGCGAGAACAACGCAGCGAGCTGCTTGACCGCCTGGCGGCCATGGAGAACGGCATCCGCGGCGACATGAAGGCGATGCGAGGTGAACTTCGTGATGACGACAGCGGACTTCGCGGCGACATGAAGGCCATGGAGAGCGGCATCCGCGGCGACATGAAGGCCATGGAGAACGGCATCCGCGGCGACATGAAGGCCATGGAGAACGGCATCCGCGGCGAGATCAGGGAACTGCGGGAAGAAACCCGCGACTCCGACGCCGGCCTGCGTGCGGAGATGCACAGCGGCTTCAAGGAACTCGGCGACCGGGTCACCAACGTCGGCGACCGGCTGTCGAAGGTCGAAGGCATCATCGAGGGAATGTTCTGGAGCGGGCGCAACCAGCCGCCGGACAAGCCGCGCGAGGGCGCTGCGTAGCACCGCCGACAGCGATGACGCATTGCCAGCGCTGTGCTCGGCAGCTCGCGGCGGACCTGTCTCCTCAATGCCCTGGCCGCCCGCGGCGGCTACACGCACGCCATCGACTCGTTTGAGAACGGGCGCGCCGGCGGGCTCGTCACCGTGGAGCGCGTCGCCACGGAGCGCGACACGGATGGTTGAAGCAGCAGCGGACTCGCGGGGTCAGCCGCCGAGTTGGGCAGCCAGGCCGCGGAAGTCGGTGGCGGCCACGTCGAATGACGCGGTCGCGATCGGCTCAGGCACTGCAGCCGGGCCGCGTTCCAGCGGGCGCGGCACGAAGGCGGTTTTCAGGCCCAGGGACGCGGCCGCCTGCAGGTCGCCGGCGTGGGCGGCCACCATCATCACTTCGCCCGGCTGCAACCCGAGCAGCTCCACGCCGGTCAGGTAGGTCTCCGGATCCGGCTTGTAGGCGCGGGCCAGTTCCGCGCCCAGGATGCAGTCCCACGGCAGCCCGGCGTAGCGGGCGAGGTTGGTCATCAGCGCCACGTTGCCATTGGACATGGCGGCGATGATGAAGCGCGCCTTCAGCCGGGCCAGTCCCGCGGGGGCGTCGGGCCACGGGTCGAGCCGGTGCCATGCCAGGTTCAGCTCTGCCCTCGCTGCCTCGGACACGCCCCGGATCCCGAATTCACCGAGCAATTCCTCCAGAGCGAGGCGGTGCAGGCCGTCCAGGTTGGTCCACGGCAGCGCGCCGCTGCGTACCTTGTCCATGAACGGCCCGTACTTGCCGCGCCAGGCGTCGGCGAACGCCTCCCAGTCGGCGGCAATGCCGTTGGCCCGCCCGAACGCCGCCGCCTCCCGGATCACCGAGGCGCGCCAGTCCACCACCGTCCCGAACACGTCGAACAGCAACGCCTTGATGCCGACACCGCAGGCCGCCGTACCGGAACCCTGCGTCGCGGTGCCGGTATCCCGCGCCTGGGTGACGGCGGCCGAATCGTGTGGGTGGTTCAAGCCGGCAGCCTCGTGTAGGCGGTGACGTGCGGCGGCAGCACGATCAGGCGCCCGGCGGCGTCGGCTTCTTCCCGGAGTCGCTCGGCAAACGTGTCGATGTCGAGTTGTTCCGCGGTGGCGATGCCGTACGCCTCCATGAGCGGCAACAGGCTGGCAAAGCCGTGCCTGAGAAACTCGTAGCCCACCCAGTCCGGGCCGCCGCCCGCGGGCGCCTCCAGGTGCGACACCGGCGCCGGCAATCCCGCCTCCACGAAGGCGTGGTACAACTCCAGTCCCATTCCGACGTTGGCCCCGGACCGCCGAAACACCTCCAGCCCCCACTCCACGAGCTGGTTCACGAACGGTGTCTCCGGCGTCCGAACCGATTGATACAACACCAGTTCCGCCTCCTGGAAGGCGACGATGCCGCGCGGCCGCAGGTGGGTGACCAATTGCCGCAACGCCGCGCCCGGATCGGGCAGGTACATCAGTACCAGGCGGCCTACCAGCGCGTCGAAGTCGCGGGCAAGCTCCACCTCGCGGGCGTCGCCGGCGATGAACGTGATGTTGTGATGTCCCGCCTGCCGCACGCGTGAGCGGGCGGTCTCCAGGATGGCGGCGTTCATGTCCACGCCGACGACCGAACCCTCCGGGCCTACCAGTTGCGCGGCCGCCATGGCCACGTCACCGGCGCCGCTGCCGATGTCCAGCACCTTCATGCCTGCCTCGACGCCGGCGTTGCGCAGCATGCGAAGGGTGACCCGCTCGTAGAGGTGGGACTGCTCGATAAGCCGCTCGGTCTCGGCGGCGCTCCGGCCCATCGTGTAGGCGGTATCCGCCGTGTTCTCGTTCAAGGAATCTCCTCCGGTACGCCCGCTGCTTACGGGACCGGGTGTCGTTGTACAGAAATTCGGAGCTCTCGGAAAGCGGTGTGAGCGTGCCAGGTTACGCGCCGGCGACGCCGGCCAGCTCCAGCTCCTCGGCGAAGTGGCAGGCAACCTGGTGTCCGTCGCCCAGGTCGCGTAGCGGCGGCGCGTCCACGGCGCAGCGGTCCTGTGCGTAGCGGCAGCGCGGATGGAAGTAGCAGCCGGACGGCGGATCGGCCGGGTCTGCGACGTCGCCGGACAGTCGGACGCGGGCGCCGGCGCCGCGCAGCCGCGGGTCGGGCTTGGGCACCGCCGACAGCAGCGCCTCGGTGTACGGGTGCTTCGGCGTCGCGAACACGCGCGCGCGGCTGCCCAACTCCACCAGCTTGCCGACGTACATCACCGCCACCCGGTCGCTGATGTAGTCCACCACGCTCAGGTCGTGCGCCACGAACAGGTAGGTCAGGTCGAACTCGGCCTGCAGCTCCTGCAGCAGGGTAAGGATCTGCGCCTGCACCGACACGTCCAGGGCGGACACCGCCTCGTCGGCGATCACCAGGCGCGGCCGCAGCGCCAGCGCGCGCGCCACCCCGATGCGCTGCCGCTCGCCGCCGCTGAACGCATGCGGGTAGCGGCGGATGTACTCGGGGCGCAGTCCCACCCGGCGCAGCAGTTCGGCGACCCGCTGCTCCAACTCGGCGCCGCGCACGTTGTCGTGCCGGCGCAGCGACTCGCCGACGATCTGCAGCACCGTCTTGCGCGGATTCAGGGAAGCGTACGGATCCTGGAAGATCATCCGGATAGCGCGCCGGTAGGGACGCAGACCGGCGCCCTGCAGCACGGTCAGGTCGGCGAACGACCCGTCCTCGCCGCGGTAGCGGATCGCCCCGCCGGTGGGTTCGTAGATGCGCACCACGCAGCGTCCGAGGGTGGTCTTGCCGCAGCCCGACTCGCCGACCAGGGCCAGGGTCTCGCCGCCGTGCACGGCCAGGTCGACCCCGTCCACCGCCTTCACCCTGCCCACCTCCCGGTGCAGCAGCCCGCGGGTAATGGGAAAGTGCATCTTGAGCTGCTCCAACTCGAGCAGTGGGCGGACTGCCGGTGCCGGGGAGGACGCCACTACCCCGCTCCGCCGTACAGCAGGCAGCGCACGGTGGCGCCCGACTCCAGCACCGTTGCCGGCGGCTCGGTGCGGTCGCAGTCGCCGGCCATGAAGCTCTCGCAGCGCGGGTGGTAGGTGCAGCCGCCGGGACGCGCGAACGGGTGCGGCACCATGCCGCGGATCGCCTTCAGCGCGCCGCGCTGCGTATCGCCGAACTTTGGGATCGACTGGTGCAGGGCGCGCGTGTAGGGGTGCTTGGGGTCGTGGAAGATCGGATCGACCGCCGCCGACTCCACCACCTTGCCCAGGTACATCACCACCACGTCGTCGGCGATCTCCGCCACCACCCCCAGGTCGTGGGTGATGAACATCACCGTCATGTTCAGGTCACGCTGCAGCTCCTTGATCAGGTCGAGGATGGTGGCCTCGGTGGTCACGTCGAGCGCCGTGGTCGGCTCGTCGGCAATGAGCAGGTTGGGCCGGCAGGACAGCGCCATGGCGATCATCGCGCGCTGCCGCATGCCGCCGGAAAGCTGGAACACGTAGGAGTCGAGACGCGTTCCGGCCTGCGGGATGCCGACCCGCTCCAGCAGCTCGGCGGCGCGTTCGCGCGCCTGCTCCTTGCTCACCGGCAGGTGCAGGCGCATCATCTCCACGATCTGGTTGCCGATGGTGTGCACCGGGCTCAGCGACGACATCGGCTCCTGGAAGATCATCGCGATCTCCTCGCCGCGCACCGTGCGAATCGCCTTGCCGGTGGGCGGCAGGGCGGCCAGGTCCACCACCTCCCCCGCCTCCCGGTGCAGCAGGATCTCGCCCGCCACGATGCGTCCCGGCCGGTCCACGATCTGCAGGATGGAGCGCGCCGTGATCGACTTGCCGCATCCCGACTCGCCCACCACGCACACCGTCTTGCCACGCGCGATCGCGAAGTCCGCCCCGTCCACCGCCTTCACCACCCCCTCGTCGGTGAAGAAGTGGGTCTTCAGGCCCTTGATCTCCAGCAGCAGGTCGGACCCGCCGGTGCCGGCAGCCATCGGTGCGCTCACTTGTAGGGGTCCGCGGCGTCCCGAATGCCGTCACCCAGGAAGTTGAACGCCAGCACCGCCACGATCACCGCCGCGCCGGGCAGGAACAGCCATGGCGAGGTGACCAGCACGCGCACGTTCTGCGCCTCCCGGAGCAGCACCCCCCAGCTCACCACCGGCGGACGCAGGCCGATGCCCAGGAAGCTGAGCGCGGTCTCGGCGATGATCATCTGCGGAATCGCCAGCGTGAGGGTGGCGATGATGTGGCTCACGAACGAGGGCACCATGTGGCTGACGATCACCTGCAGCTCGCTGCAACCGTCCAGCTTGGCGGCCACCACGAAGTCCTCGGTCTTGAGCGAGAAGAACTTGCCGCGCACCGCCTGCGCCAGCCAGGTCCAGCCGATCACCGACAGGATGATGGTGATCATGAAGTAGACCAGCACCGGCGACCAGAAGTCCGGGATCGCCGCCGCCAGCCCCATCCACAGCGGAATGGTGGGCATGGAGCGCAGGATCTCCATGAGCCGCTGGATCAGCAGGTCCGCGGTGCCGCCGAAATAGCCGGACACACCGCCGAGCAGCACGCCGAGCACCAGGCTCAGCGTGACGCCGACCAGACCGATGGTCATCGAGATGCGGGTGCCGTAGATGATGCGGCTGAACAGGTCGCGCCCGAGCCGGTCGGCGCCGAACAGGAAGAACGGCGCGTCCTGGTCGGCCGGGCCGACCAGGTGGCGCTGCAGCGGGATCAGCCCCCACAGCTTGTAGGGCTGGCCCTTCGCGAGCAGGTGTACGTCGATGCGCTGACTGTCGTCGACACTGAACGTGCGCTCCAGTGACAGCATGTCGATTTCGGTGGCGTACCCGTACACGTACAGCCCGAACCGCGGCCCGGTGTCGGTCTGCTCCACGAATCGAAGCCGTTGCGGTGGTGCGTAGGCGAGCTTGGAGATCATCCGGTCGGTCGAGAACGGCGCCAGGAACTCCACGAACGCCGCCACCAGGTAGACCAGGATCACCACGACGCCGCTGACCAGCGCGAGCTTGTGCTTGCGGAACCGCCACCAGATCAGCCGCCATTGGCTGGCGAGCTGCAGGGTTGCGGCAGCGTCGGTGGCGGTCTCGGCGGCGGCGGGAACCGCGGCGGCGGGGGCGGCCATCAGGTGAACCGGATGCGCGGGTCGACCAGGGCCAGCAGCACATCGGAGATCACGGTACCGATTACCGTCAGTCCGCTGAGCATCATGATGAAGCTCGCCGCCAGGTACATGTCCTGCCCGAGCAGCGAGCGCAGCAGCATCGGCCCGGTGGTCGGCAGGCTCATCACCACCGACACGATGGTGGCCCCCGACACGAGCTGCGGCAGCATCCAGCCAACCGTGGCCACGAACGGGATCAGCGCCAGCCGCACCGGGTACTTGAGCAGCAAGCCCAACTCGGACAGCCCCTTGGCGCGCGCCGCCGCCACGTACGGCTTGAGCAACTCGTCGAGCAGGTTGGCGCGCACGATGCGTATCAGCGAAGCGGTGCCGGCCAGCCCGACCGCCAGCATCGGCATCCACAGGTTGGACAGCAGGTCGGCCACGCGCGCCCAGCTCCATTCCGCGCGCGCGAACTCCGGCGAGAAGAAACCGCCGATGCTGGTATCGAAGTAGCGGAAGCCGACGTACATCAGGATCAGGGCGAACAGGAAGCTGGGCA
Organism: Spirochaetaceae bacterium; assembly: GCA_028821475.1. Lineage (GTDB taxonomy): Bacteria > Spirochaetota > Spirochaetia > SZUA-6 > Bin103 > Bin103. Next base: position 10,847 of record JAPPGB010000110.1, on the reverse strand, counting down.
CCGCCAGACCGAGGAATCCGAGCGAGGTGGCGACGTAATCGCCGACCGAGTACTGCCGCACCGCGGAGAAGATGCCGATCGGCACCGACACCACGCACACGAAGATGAACGCGCTGGAGGTCAGGATCAGGGTCAGGCCGAGGCGCTCCCACATCAGCGGCGCCACCGGCCGGTTCCAGATGAACGACTCGCCGAAGTCGCCGCGCAGCAGGATCCCGGAGATCCACTTCCAGTACTGCACCATGATCGGCTGATTGAGTCCGTAGCGCTCCTCGATGGCGCGGATCGCCGACTCGTTGACACTGGCCGACTCCATCATCTCCGCCGCCACCGTGTCGGCGAACGTGCCCGGCGGCAACTGGATCAGCAGGAACGAGATGAACGAGATCACCAGCAGTGCCGGGACCGCGTACAGAACTCGCCTTATGAAATAGCGGCCCATCGCCTCTCAACGGCACCAGGGCTCCCGATGGGTTCCGTGCGAAACCCGGGGAGCCCCGGAGCGCGTCAACGTCCTGTCTTCGGTCTACGCCCCAAAGCCGCCGCCTGCCAGCGACGCCTTTGGCCCATCCCACCTGCGATCAGGAGTCTGTCGCACGTCGACCGACTCCTAATCGAAGAAAAACTGCTCGACGCCGACCGGCGAGTCGCTGGGGTAGGACCAGCTCAGAATGAGCCTGTCCGGCAGGTTGCGGAAGTTGTTCTTGGCGATGGTGATGGTCGGGATCGGGAACATGACGCCGATGACGTGGAAGTCATCCGCGGTGATTGCCAGGATCTCGCGCATCAGCCGCTCCTGCTCCTCCTGCGTCGAGGCCGCGTTGAAGTCGTCGTAGAGCTGGTACTGGCGCTGCACCGACTCCGGCGGCACCATCGCCTCCGGCGCGTCGGGGTTGTCGTACCACAGCGCCCAGCGGGTGGCGTGCTCGGACTCGAACGGGCTCGTCGGCAGGTAGATGCGCGGGTTCAGGAACAGGTCGCCGCGCGTGCCTCCGTCGCCCGACCACAGCACCACGTCGTGCTCGTTGGCGAAGATCTGCGTCATGTGCAGCGAGCGCTCGACCTCGCTGAACTGTGCGTCGATGCCGACCACGCGCCAGTTGTTGGCGATCAGCTCGCCGGGATCGACGAAACCGGCGATTACCTCGAAGGCGATGCGGATCGGCTTGCCATCCGGGCCGAGCCGGATGCCGCTGCCGTCGCGCTCCGCGTAGCCCGCGTCGTCCAGGTACTTGTTGGCCAGGTCGACGTTGTACTCGGTGTACTGCTTGGCCATCTCGTCGGTATACAGGCCGGAGCTGCGCAGCGGACTGATGTTGGCCACCTCGCCGACGCCGCTGTACACGGTATCGATGATCGCTTGGCGATCGATGGCGTGCGACAGGCCGATGCGGAAGTTCTTGTTCTGGAACACCTCGCGCTTCACCGGGTCGGGATGGGTCAGGTTGAGCTTGATGGCGATCTCGTTGGCATAGGTGAAATCGGTGGGAATGATGCGGTAGTCGCCCTTGTCCTGGTTGTCGACGATCAGCGGCCGGAACTTGGGCGCGTTGAGATGGCGCCACTCCATGTCGATCTGGCCGTTGGCGGCCGCCAGGGCCACCGCGTCCTGATCCTCATACAGGGTGTATTCCTGGAAGTCGATGTAGGGGAGCTGGTTGCCCGCCGTGTCCACCTTCCAGTAATAAGGGTTGCGCTCGTAGAGCAGCGCGGTGGTGGTCTGCTGCGGCCCGATGGTAATCACGTAAGGGCCGATCACCGGGAACGCCGGATCGTAGCGCGGGTCGGCGGTGGAGCCGTGCGAGTTGAAGAAGCCGCCCTTGATGCCCATCAGCTCGGGCCAGCTCGTGACGCCGGCCTCGGCGACCAGGTCGTCCAGGTTGGACGTGTTGTACTTCGGGTGGAACTGCTGCAGGTAGTGCTTGGGGTAGCGGACCGGCTCGCCGTTGGCCTCGCCCGTGCACAGGTGCAGCAGGAACAGGCCGTTGGGCTTGATGAACGTGATCTTGGCGGTGGTGTCGTCGATCTTCTCGGCGCTGAACGGCTGGCCGCCGGCCATGAACCGCTTGCTCGGCGCGTACTTGAGCCCGTACTCCTCGTTGGCCACCAGGTCCTCGGCCCAGAAAAGGATGTCGTCGGCCGTGAACGGCGCGCCGTCCGACCACTTCATGCCGGGGCGCAGGTGGAACGTGTACTCGGTAGCGTTGTCGTTGACCTCAATCTTGTTGGCCGCGTTGAGCACCCAGCCGGTCATGTCGATCTGCCAGCGCACCAGCCCGTCGTGGTGGGTTGCCTGGCGGTTGACCAGTCCCAGGTCGGCGATGGTGCGCATGCCCTGGCGCCAGGTGCCGCCATACTTGCCGATGCGCTCCACCGGCGTGATCACCAGCGGATCGTCCGGCAGCCGCTCTTCGACCGGCGGCAGCTCGCCGGCAGCCACCCGCGCGGCCAGCATCGGCGCCTCCTGGTAGTCCGCCCACAGCGGAACACCGGCAAGCCCGATAACGAGTGCGAGAACCCCGACGCCGAGGTTCCTGAGATGCGCGTTACGTTGCAGATTCACACTTACTCCTTGGAAATAGCAATTACGCTTGTTTGACTTGGCGCCTCACCAGACCGGGTACGGCGCGAGCATCATCGTACTCACACCATCGCCTGCCGTCAAACCACGAAGGATTTCAGGACGCCGGAACGCCGGGATGTGGTACGGTAGGGAGGTGATCCGCATCGTCAAACCGGAAGGGTTCGGCAACATCCAGTTGCAGGAAGTCCCGGTCCCGGAGATCGGCACACGTGAAGTGCTGGTGCGTACCGAGGCGACCCTGATCAGCCGCGGCTCGGAGCTGTTCCGGCGCTACATCAAGGAAGAGGCGGTGCCGCAGCGCATCATGGGCTACTCGCTCGCCGGCACCGTGGAGCGGGTCGGCGCGGAGGTCAGCGAGTACCGCGAAGGGCAGCGGGTGTTCGTGACCGCGCCGCATGCCCAATACGCGGTCGGCGACGCCGATTCGACGGATGCCCGGCTGGTGCCGCTGCCGGAGCGCGTGACCAGCGAGCAGGCCACTCTGCTGCGGCTCGCCACCGAGGCCACGGCGTGGGCCGCCTCGTCGGGCGCCAGGCAAGGAGACACCGTCGTGATCCTCGGCCAGGGGGTGGTGGGCAGCCTGATGCTGCAGATCCTGCGCGGCTACGAGCCGGCCCGCATCACGACCGTCGACCCGCTGCCGCTGCGGCAGCGCCTGTCGCGCGAGTTGGGCGCCGACCTGGTGATCGACCCTGCGCAGGACGATCCGGTGGCGGCGGTGGCGCGGCTGACCGGCGGCGCCGGGGCCGACCTGGTGGTCGACTGCGTGGGCGGCTACGACGGCGTGCGTTCGTTCGAGCAGGCGCAGGAGATGGTGCGCCGCCGCGGCACCCTGCAACTGATCGCCGCCTACCAGCAGCGCCCGCTGCCGCTGGACAGCGCCCGGATCATGCATCGCCGGCTGGTGGCCGGCATCCTGGTGGACGAACCGCTGTCGCAGGTCGCGCTGCGCGCCGCCGCCATGATCGCAAGCGGCCAGATCCAGGCCGACCGCATGATCACCCACCGCTTCCCCTACACCCGCGCCAAGGAAGCCTACGACTTCCTGTGGAACTCCCCCCAGGATGCCCTCGGCGTCCTCCTCACCTGGCGCGAATAGCCGGATTCGCCGACCGTCGCCAGCAGCGCCTTGGGGGCCCCCGCTGCTGCGCAATCTGCTGCTTGCTTGACGCCACCACGGTTCGGAAATAGGTTCAGAGAGCCATGCTGCCGTCAGGAAACTCCGACCGCGCCGTTGCGCTGCAGCCATTCCTGTGGGAGACCGGCATAGCCGCGAGTTTCTTGTCCGAAGAAGAGGTACTGACCCGCATCGACTACCCCAGCTATTTCGACCTCACCGACCAACCGCTACCGAACAATCGACGCGGTATCGTTGAACGCCTGAGCCACGACCGGATCATTGTCCCCGATGTCGGCGGGCGCTGGAACATTGCCCATCTCGGGGCAATACTGTTTGCCAAGCGGCTCGACCAGTTCGATTCGAGCATAGCCCGCAAAGCGGTGCGCTTCACCTCCTACGACGGGCCGAGCCGGGCGGACGCGGTAATCCACCGGTACGATGAACCGCGCGGCTATGGCGCCGGCTTCGTGAGTCTGGTCGACTACGTCGACCGGCTGATACCGAGGCGCGAACAGATCGGCAAGGCATTCCGGACCGAGCATCCGAGATTCCCTCCCGTGGCTATTCGAGAACTGATCGCAAACGCCCTCATTCACCAGGACATGACCATCACGGGAGCCGGACCATCGGTCGAGCTGTTCAGCAACCGCATCGAGATCACCAATCCCGGGTCACCACTTATCAGCCCAAACAGATTCATCGACGCTCCACCGCGTTCGCGCAACGAATCCCTCGCCGCATTCATGCGCCGTATGAAGCTCTGCGAAGAGCAGGGTACGGGAATCGACAAAGTGATAGCGGCGGTGGAACGCCAGCACATGCCGCCACCCGACTTCCTGGTGGGGAATGGCCGGATCGAAGCGACGCGGGCTATTCTCTTCGCGCCAGTAAGGTTCGCGGACATGATGATGCAGGAACGGGTGCGGGCTTGTTATCAGCACGCCGCCCTGAGATTTCTTGAGCGCGGCGTATTGACCAACGCCAGCTTGCGGCAACGATTTGGTCTCATTGCGCAAGACAGCGCCAAAGTGTCGCAGGTCATCCGCCTCACTCGGGATCGCGGCTTGATCAAACCGGCCGATCCGGCCCACCTGCGATCAGGATACGTACCTTTCTGGGCTTAGATCCAGGCGCGGTCCCGCGCGGCGCCGGTGCCGCAACTCGATCCGCCCGGCACGTAGTCCAGGTGGTGCGGGTTCAGGGTCTGGCCGCCGAGCGTGCTCGCGCTCATCGGCGCCTTGCCGAACCAGTCGTTGGCATTGACCTTGGCCAGCACCACCGCGCCGGCATCATGCAGCCGCCGGATCGCCGCGGCGTCGCGCAACGGACGGGACTCGGCCAGCGCCGTGAAGCCGCCGGTCGTCGGCATGCCGGCCACGTCGATGGTGTCCTTGACCACCACCGGAATGCCGTGCAGCGGCCCGCGCGGCCCGCCTTGCGCTCGTTCCCGGTCCATACACGCGCGCTCCACGCGTGGTCGGTGGGCACCGACTCCATCTCGTTCGTGACAGCGACCCATGTCAGTCGAGTGCCGTCAAGGCCCCCGCGACCAAGCGTGACCAAACGCCGTTTCTGTAGTACGGTGTGTCCGACGGAGCGGTTCTCCTCAGCCATGCGTAATGCCCTGCTGGTATACCCCGACTACCCCCCCTCCTACTGGGGCATCAACTACGCCCTGGAGCTGCTCGGTGCGAAGGCGGCCTTCCCGCCGCTCGGACTGCTCACGGTCGCGGCGATGTTTCCTCCGCAGTACGACCTGCGCGTCGTCGACATGAACGTGTCCCCTCTTGAGGACTCCGACCTCGAATGGGCGGACATGGTGTTCACGTCGACCATGATCGTGCAGCGGGAGTCGCTGCGCACGGTGATCGAGCGCTGCAACCACGCCGGCGTCCCCGTGGTGGCGGGAGGACCCTACCCGACCGCGTGCCACGAGGAGATCGCGGGCGTCGACTACTTCATTCTGGACGAGGCGGAGGAGACCTTCGCCGGGTTCCTGCAGGACCTGCAAGCAGGCCGAGCCAAGCCGATCTATCGCGAGCCGCGCAAACCGGATGTCACGCGCACGCCGATCCCGCGCTTCGACCTGGTCAGGCTGCAGGACTATCACGCCATGTGCGTGCAGTTCTCGCGCGGCTGTCCGTTCGACTGCGAGTTCTGCGACATCACCAAGCTCTACGGACGCGTGCCGCGCACCAAGTGTCCGGAGCAGATGGTGGCGGAGTTCGAAGCGCTGTACCGGCAGGGCTGGCGCGGCTACCTGTTCCTGGTCGACGACAACTTCATAGGCAACAAGCGCGAGGCCCTGAAGCTGCTGCCGGTGGTCGCCGAGTGGCAGCGCGCGCACCAGTTTCCGTTCCGGCTGTTCACCGAGGCAAGCGTGAACCTGGCGCGCATGGACACGGTGATGGACGCGATGATCGAGGCCGGCTTCAACGGCGTGTTCCTGGGCATCGAGACGCCCAACCCGAAAGCCCTGGCGATCACCAAGAAACCGCAGAACATCAGCACGCGCGAACCGGACTACCTGCTGAACGCGGTGCGCAAGATCCAGCACAAGGGCATGCAGGTGATGGGCGGGTTCATCCTGGGGCTGGACGGAGACGACGAGCGCGTGTTCGGTTCCCAGGTCCAGTTCATTCAGGACGCCGGCATTCCGATGGCGTTGGTGGGGCTGCTGACCGCCCTGAAGGGCACGGATCTCTACCAGCGGATGCAATCGGAGGGCCGGCTCCTGGAGGTGCCCGTCGGCACCAGCACGACGGCCCTCAACTTCGTACCGCAGATGGACCCGCAGAAACTGATCGAGGGCTACCTGCGGGTGAACTCCACCGTCTACGACCCCTCCCTCGAGAATTACTTCGAGCGCTGCCTGACCTTGTTCCGGCACCTGAAGCCGCTGCCTCACGTGACCCCGTCCCTGCGCGCCCACGAGGTCTACCCGGCACTGATGATGGTGCGCGGGCGCCTCTCGCCCGGCCAGATCCCGGCCTACAGCAAGTTCATCGCGAAGGTCTCCAAGGACCATCCATCCATGCTCGCGGAGGCGATCCGCCTGGCGGCGCTGGGCTATCACTTCGAGAAGTTCACCCGGCATCAGCAAGTGTTCCAGGGGTTCAAGGACTTCCTGGATGCCGAGTTGACGCTGTTCCGGGACGCCGCGTCCCGTCCCGGCACGAATGGGCATGGCTTCGCCAGCCGGAGGCAGGCGCTGCTGGCCCGCGTCGACTCACGCTACCGGTCGATCCCGGCCGACTTTCGCTTCGACGCCGACGGCCTCGACGACGTGGTGGCCTCGTTCCGGTCCGCGATCAACGACGCCGAGCCGCTGCCGGTTGCCACTCCGTAAAGCGCTTCTGATCCGCTTGGCGGCAGGCCGGCCGGCGCTTGAGCCTCGGGTCATGGGGCTCGTGCGGGTCCTGGCGTAGTAGACGCCACGTCCAGTATGTGCTATCCAAGCGTCCATGGCACGGGCGAATCGGTTGGTGACGAAGACGACGGTGGTGCTCGCCGTCCTGGTTCTGGGGGTGCTCGCGAGCACTGCCGCACATGCGCGCACGACGGCCGGGCAGGTCGCGGACCGCGACAGCCTGCAGGCGTTCGTGGAGGGAGCGAAGGAATATATCGAGGGGATCACGGACGTCAACGAAGGCGCGAAGCTGCGGGAACGGCTCAGGCAGGAGGGCGACTGGAAGTCCGGAGAGACGTTTCTGGTGGTCTTCCTGAAGAATGGATACCCCTTCATTCATGGCAACGACCGCAGCGCGGAGAGCAGGAACCTGCTGGCTGTCGAGGATGAGCGCGGGTTGAAGGTCGTCGCGGAGCTGTTCGCCGCCGCGGCAGCAGGTGGTGGCTTCGTCGAGTACCACGTCGACGGTGCGAAGACCGCTTATGCCGTCGAGTACACTTCGGGCATAACCGGAAGACCATTCGTGCTGGTCGGTGGCTACGTGCAGGACGTCTCCCACGTTCCGATCAAGTACGCCGACCTTCCGCGGCCCGCCGTTACCGCGGCGGAGGTCGTGGACCGGGAGACCCTGATCGCCTTTGTCGAGGAGGCTGCGAAAGCCTACCAGATTGGCGTAATGTCCGAGAACTTCAGCGGCCTGACGGAGATCAGGAACGCCTTTCGCCAGGAAGGCGGATACTGGAAGCAGGGTTCGATCTATCTGTGGCTCGTCAGCGGCGCGGGCATCATTCTGTTTCACGCCACCGACAGCGAGCTCGAGGGCAGGCTCGCCAATGTGGATCGGGTGGACGTGAATGGAGTCAGGTTCGTCCACGAAATGATCACGGGAGCGCGCGAGCAGGAGGAAGGCAAGTTTCTCGAGTACAACTTTGACGATCCCACGGTCGAGGGAGATGAAGAAACGGGATCTCCGAAGATCGGCTACGCCAAGGGCTTCCCGGTACCGAACTCCAACCAGAAGCTCATCGTCGGCTCCGGGATCTTCCTGTCCGACGATCCCGGAGAGTAAACGCGGGGAACCGTGGTGTGAGGTCGTACGGCCACGCGCGCGGCCGCGTGGCTCCCATGCGGGCTCTGCTACACCGACCTGGCGGCATCGGCACCCAGGCGACCGCCACCACCCCGCAGCCGCGGGTCGACGGACCTCAGTACACTGGCCCAACCGAGAAAATCCACCTTACCGGAGCGCAGTGCCGCTACCCGGGTTGCCTCTTCTGGCATGATCGGGGCCCTTACCTCGTCAACGTAGGGTAGCCGGTTGTCCGGGTATTTTTCGTCGTAGCCCCAGTAGTCAGGATTCCTAGTATAGGTTACAACGGTGCCCTCGAGGTAGTCAGCCAGCTCGAAGGGTCCGGTGCCGACCACGTTCCTCCAATCACTAACGTCTCCGTGTTCTCTGATTACGTCGGAGGGGTATATCTGCCCAGCGACGTCGAACAGGATAGTCCCCAGCGCATCCAGCCTGGTCTCCTGCAGCTTGAACACGACCGTCCATTTGTCGGGGGCGGTGATCGATTCCCATTTGAAGTTCTTCAAAACCCAGGCAAAGGCGCTCGGTTCGGTAAAGCCGCTGCCCGTACCCGTTACCCGGTGAAAGCTGTACTCGACGTCGTAGGCATCGAGCTCTCGACCGTTCATCGGGGCCTTGTCGTGCCAGTGAACACCCTGACTGATTTTGACGATAACGGTATTGATGTCGGGCTGCGACCAGCTCTCCGCCAACTCTGACATCCGCCCCGGTGGAGGTCAACCACGCGCATTGACTCATCAACATTGCCTACCCTGCCTACCCGACAGAGGCCGCCGGCACGAGGCCGGAATCGTGACGTGCGCTATGTGGCCCCGACGTCAGCCGTCGGCCAGCTCGAACGCCGTCACGTTGCGCGTCCGGCGGCTGAGTTCCACTCCGATCAGGTGGATGGGCTCACCCCGCCCCCGGTACTTGTCCGCGTAGCCTCGCTCCCGCAACTGCGCCAGCGCCGACCCCGCCGCCGCCAGCTCGGCTACCTTGAACTCGAACAGGTACACGTGCCCGCCGGTCCGCACCGCCATGTCCAGGCGCCCGTGGCTGCTCGACTCCTCCACCGCGATCTCGTACCCCAGCGCCGCGAAGTACGAATAGAAAACGCTTGCGTAGTACCCTTCGTAGTGCGCGATATCGTTGTTTGTGTGCCATTCGTAGGGAATGCTCGCGAAGAATGCGTGGAACAGCTCCTGCAGCCCCGCGCAGTCGTGCGTGGCAAGCAGCCGCTGCAGCCGCATGCTGTTCGCCGTCTGCCGCTCCACGTCCTGCACCAGGTGGCGCAGCAGATGCTCGTTCAGGCTCTGGCGCACCTCCCGGTTCGGATAGCCCAACCGATACAGCACCTTGCCGCCCAACTCCTCTTCCCCCGTGACTGTCAGGTAACCGGTCTGGAACAGCAACGCCTGCGTGCCGATCTGGCCCACGTCGAACCTCGACAGCAATTCCATCGTCCCCACCATTCGGTCCAGCGACACCGACGCCACGCGCCGCTCGAACAGCAGGTCCACCAGAAATGCCGGCGTCCCGGTCTCGAACCAGTGCGCGGCGAACTCGCGGCTGTCGAACAGCAGCAGCACGTCGTACGGGTTGTACACCTTCTCCTCGCCACGCCAGCGGTAGCCGTTGTACCACTCGCGGATCCGTTCCCGGTCCAGCCCGGCCAGTTCCGGCGCGAACACGGTGTCCAGATCCGCGTCGGTGTAGCCGCAGATTGACGAGTAGCGCCGATCCAACGTGAGGTCGGTGAGATTGTTCAACTGCGAGAAGAGGTTTACCTTCGAGAACCTGCTGATGCCGGTGAGGAACGTGAACCGCACGTGCGCGTCCGAGTCCTTGATCACCCCGTACAGGCCGCGCAGGTAGTCGCGGTTGTCACGTGCCACCTCCGGCGTCTCCAACGCGTCCAGGATCGGCTTGTCGTACTCGTCCACCAGCACCACCACGCGCTGCCCCGTCTGCCGATGCAGCGCTCGCAGCAGACGGCGCAAACGCGGCGCCGCGCCGCCGTCGTGGGATCCAATGCCCGCCGCCTCCTCCAGGTCCTCCAACTGGAATGCCACGTCCTCATGCAGCGTCGCGGGCTCGGTGAAGCTGCCGCCGCCGAAGCTCAGCCGTACCACCGGATGCCGCTCGGACCAATCGTGGCGGTCGTGGATGTAGAGCCCCGCGAACAGCGCCTCGTTGCCCTCGAACAGCTCCTTCAGCGTGTCAAGAAGCAGGCTCTTGCCGAACCGCCGGGGCCGCGACAGAAAGTAATGTGTGCCCCGGCAGAGCAACCGCTCGATGAAGGCGGTCTTGTCCACGTAGTAGCAGTCCTGCTCCCGCAGCTTGCGGAACGTCTGTATCCCGATCGGCAGTCTACGCCGGGCCATTGGGCTCATCTTACCCCGTAGAGGTGCTCACCGCTGCCGCCCGAAGTCCGCCAGCAGGAGAAACAGGATCAGTTGGTGGTTATGGCGCTTGGCGGTTCCGCTGCCGCGGAGACTTCCCGACTCTGCCATCTTGCCCCGTGACCGTAGCATGAGCTTCGCCTGACGGAAAGGAGTCGGGGAGTGATGCCAGGACGATCCCATGCTGATGAGGACTGAAAATCCCTGGAGGCAGTCTCCATCGCGGGCGCGCTGCTCATCCGCGCTGCGCTGCACCGCCA